>DOTC01000072.1:0-12827 GCA_003513855.1 Deltaproteobacteria bacterium
CCGGTGGGCCATGGCCATCGACCTCGCGTTGTGCAACGGATGCTCGGCCTGCGTCGCCGCCTGCTACATCGAGAACAACGTGCCCGTCGTCGGGAAGAAGGACCACCTGAAGGGGCGGGAGATGTCGTGGCTCCGGATCGAGCCCTTCTACGGCGAGACGGGAGACGTCGAGTTCCTCCCGATGCTCTGCCAGCAGTGCCATGCCGCGCCCTGCGAGACGGTGTGCCCGGTGTACGCCGCCTATCACAACCCCGAGGGGTTGAACGTCCAGGTGTACAACCGGTGCGTGGGGACGAGGTACTGCTCGAACAACTGCCCCTACAAGNNGAGGAAGAGCCATGGATAAACCCGACAAACTGGCCCGGGTGGAGCAGGACGTCCTCTCCGCGATGAAGAGGCCGGGGATCGGGTATCTTGCGGCCCTCGGATGCTCCGCCACCCTCTTTCTCACCCTCCTCGGATTATGGGGTTACCAGATGATGACCGGCATGGGGGTGTCGGGACTCATGAATCCCGTGGGCTGGGGGGTCTACATCACGAATTTCGTCTTCTGGGTCGGCATCGCCCACTCGGGGACGCTGATCTCGGCGGTCCTGTTCCTGTTCCGCGCCCGGTTCCGCACCAGCTTCAACCGTCCCGCCGAGGCGATGACCGTTTTCGCGCTGCTCGCCGCGGGACTGTTCCCCCTGATCCACCTCGGCCGGACCTGGAAGTTCTACTACCTCTTCCCCTATCCGACGCAGCGGATGCTCTGGGTGAATTTCCGGTCTCCTCTTATCTGGGACGTCTTCGCCGTGAGCACCTATCTTACCGTGAGCGTGGTCTTCTTCTACGTGGGGCTGATCCCCGACTTCGCCATCGCGCGGAGGTACAAGGAGGGGGCGGCGAAACGGATCTACGGGTTTCTCTCCCTTGGCTGGACGGGGACGAGAAGGCAGTGGAAGAACTACAACCAGCTCTACCTGTTCCTTGCCGCTTTCGCCACCCCGCTGGTGGCGTCCGTCCACTCCGTCGTCTCGTGGGACTTCGCCATGAGCATCATCCCCGGGTGGCACACCACCATCTTCGCCCCCTATTTCGTGGCCGGGGCGATCTTCTCCGGCACGGCGATGGTCATCACCCTCGTCGTCCCCATGCGCAAGATCCTGGCCCTCGACCGGTACATCACCGACGACCATTTCGAGAGCATCGCGAAGATCCTCCTGTTCACCTCCCTCATCGTGACCTACTCCTACGTAGTGGAGTTCGGCCTCGCCTGGTACAGCGGGAACCCCTTCGAGATGGAGACGTTCCGGTACCGGGCCCTGGGCGACTACAGCGTGATGTTCTGGATCATGATCTTCTGCAATTCCCTCGCCCCCCTGACGCTGTTCGTCCGGGGCCTGCGCCGCAACGTCAAATACCTGTTCGTCCTCTCCCTGCTGGTGAACGTGGGCATGTGGGTGGAGCGGTTCGTGATCATCGTCTCGTCTCTNNCTGTTCTTCACGGCCTATCTGCTTTTCCTGAAGACCTTGCCCGTGCTGTCGATCACGGAAATCAAGGAGCACCTCTAAATGGAGAATCGGATGATGTTCCAGGACAGGGAGGAGTTCCTTTCGGCCCTGCGCAACCTGGCCCGGGAAGGGGTTCCGCAGGAAAGGATCCGGGTGGAAACCCCTTTTTACGTCCATGAGGTGGACGAGATCCTGCCGCCAAAGCCGGCGAAGGTAAAAAACTTCGCTCTCCTGGGCGCCGCGAGCGGCACGGTTACCGGGTTCGCCTTCACGATCCTTACGTCCCTCAGCTGGCCGCTCATCGTCGGGGGGAAGCCGATCGTCTCCCTTCCGCCGTTCGTCATCATCGCCTTCGCCCTGACGATCCTGTTCGGGGCCCTNNGTTCCGAAGGAGGAGTTCGGGAACGCGTTCGTGATCACCGTGGAGCCGGGGGAGACGAAATGAAGGGGTTTCCGGAAATGACGGGCGGCCGGATCGTCCTGTTTGTCCTCGCGGGAGGGATCGTGGCGCTCACCCAGTTCGGCCCCCTGGCCAAGGACGGCGGCTCGCTCCTTTTGACCCTTTTGTTCTGGGCGGCGGTCATCGAGGGCTGCATCGCCGTCGTCGCCGCATGCACCCTGATCAAGGCCAAGTGGGTGGCATCCGTGAAGAGGGAGCTGCTCTCGGTCCATCCCCTCCTGTTGTTCGTCTCCATCCTCTTCCTGTTCCTCGTGCCCTTCGTGGATTCCTATCCCTGGATCGGCAGGGAGGGGATCTGGTTCGACAAGGGGTTTTTCGTCGGGAGAAATTTCGTCCTGCTGCTGCTCGCCTACCTTGCGGCGAGAAGGTTCGCCATCGCTTCCCACCGGGACGAGGAGGGGAGGGAGCGGTTCGCCGGCATCTATCTCTTCGTTTTCGTCGTATCCCAGTCCCTCATGGCGTTCGACTGGGTCATGTCGCTGGCGTATCCGTGGATCAACACGCTGATGGGAGGCTATTTCTTCATCGAATCCCTGTTCGGGGGATTCGCCCTGTCGGGCATTCTCTACGCGTTTCTCCACGGAAGGCCCGCCCCGACCCACGAGCCGGGAGGCCGCTCCGACCTGAAAGACATCGCCATCCTCCTGTTCGGGTTCAGCATTCTGTGGGTGGGGCTCTTTTTCGCCCAGTTCCTCGTGATCTGGTACGGAAATATTCCCGAGGAGGTGAGTTATCTTCTGGCGAGGGTAACCTCGTCGCCCCTGCGGGAGCTTTCCCTGTCGATCCTCGCCTTCTACTTCTTCATCCCTTTCCTGGTCCTGCTGCCCGGGAGATCAAAGACGAACCCGTTCGTTGTGTTCGCCGTGTCCGTGTCCATATTGCTGGGGATCCTGGTCGAACGGTTCGTCTATCTTGCCCCCGTCGTTTCCCTGCACCCGCTGGCGACGGCGATCAATTTCCTTGCTCTCCTGATTCTCTTTGTCCATGGCGTGATGAAGAAAGAGGCGGGGGGAACCGTCCTCAAAGCGTAGCGCGGGGTCACCTGTCCAGGCAGTCACCCTCGGGGACGTTCTTAAACGTTTTCCTGTCGCAGGAGACCTGGGGCCCTGGCTCGCGGCAGGCGGGACTACTTGATACAGGGCCGAATGGCGGGGATCACGCACAGGAAGGCGAAGGGCGTATCGCCGGCGTTGGCGAAGTTGTGCTCCTCGTCTCCGGGCACGTAGACGAAGGAGCCCGGCCCCACCTCCCGTTCGCCGTCCTTTTGCCGGACCTTCCCCCTGCCGGAGAGGATGTAGACCTCGTGCTCCCACGCGTGGGCGTGAAAGGGGGTGCGTCCGCCGGGGGCGATCTCGAAGTGGCGCATCGTGAAGGTGGGCGCCCCGACGTTGTCCCCCATCAGGACCCGGATGGTGACGCCNNTTGACCACGTGGGCCTCGCGCATCTCGTCGAAGAACGCCTTTTCCCCCGGGGTCCTCTCCGCGGCCGGAATCTCGTCGATCTTGCGGACGACCCACGCCTGCCCCTTCAAGAGGAGCGTGAGCCGCTCGGCCTCCCCCGCGAGGGCGAGGACCTTGTCCGCGAACGATCCGACCCGGTCGTTGGGGGTTCCCCCCCTTTCCTCGATGAGGCGGTGCAGCCCGGTGCAGAACCGCCCCTCCTCGTTCCGGAGGAACACGAGGAAATTTTTCTTCTCCCCCTCCNNGGGCCTCGTCCGCCATCGCCGAGAGGCACTGCACCCCCGCGCGTTCCGCCTCGAGCAGTTCCTGCATCCGATCGATCATCGCACCCTCCGTCGGATCCGGGACGGGGCGCTTCAGAAACCGGCAGCCCGGTTCAGCTCCGTCAGGATCTCCTTCTCGTTCACGTTGTGCATCATCGCGCTCTGCTTGACGCTTTCGGTCGCCTGGCCGGGGCAGGAGAAGCAGCCCGCCCCGTAATACCGCTTGAACACCTTCTCCGTCTCCGGATACGCGGCGAGGACATCGCCCAGGACGCTGTCCGGGCGGATCGGCTCACCGCGGGAGAGTCCGCCCCTGCGCCCTCCCCCTCCGGAGGGACCTGTCCCCGCCCCCCCGCCGGCCGCTGCCGCACGGGGCGCTCCCCCGGCCGCGGCGGCAAGCCTTGCGACCATCGGCTCGAGGTCGACGTTGTGCCGCTGGCACGCCATCCGGAGCGTGATGGGAATCTGCTTCACCTGCTCCCGGTGCTCCGGGTTCCCCAGGGAGGCGAACCCGTTCGCCACGAAGATCTCCACCGTCTGGGGCCACCGGGTCAGGATCTCCCCCACCCGCATGTCGGGGTGGATATCCACCTGCGGGGGAGAAGGGGGGGACGGGGCAGGCGACGCCTGCGGACGCGCGGGAATCTCCTCCTCCTCTTCCTCCTCCACCGCCGGCGCGATGAGCATCGTCGCGCCGAGGTTGATCACGAACATCGCCACCGACACGACCGACAGCCCGGCAAAGAGGGCGAACCCCGTCGAGGGGCGCTCCGGCGCCGTGGCGACCATTCCGATCAGGCCGATGTTGGCCACGTAGAAGTGGAGCGGGACCCACGAGGGCCAGTGCAGGGTACGGCCGTTGAACCGGGGGAGGATGAAGTACCCCACGCCGAAGATCATCATCGACATGAAGCCCAGCAGGTTGAAATGGATGTGGGCGAACGGAACCCACCCCGCAGGCGTAGCGGACCCCATCCAGGCGCCCAGCACGGCCGCCAGGAAAAAGTATGCGAGGGAAGCGACAACAAATGCCTTGGTGTACCGATCCATCGTTCCTCCCTATGCTTCTTGCTTGGCCGGCCTCAGGGTGAACAGGTCCGTGACGGTGGTGAGCAGCCCGGCCAGGAAGAAGACCCCCGCGATGATGGTCACCAGCATCCACAGCCGCATGTACGACTGGGCTGTCATGTACCCCATCCCGAGCACCCTCTCGATGTACGCCTGCAGGACCCCGGCCACGCCGAACGTGAGCCCCATGATCATCATCGCGACGTTCATCGTCCAGAACCCGATCTTTCCGCGCCGGTCATCGAAGACCTCGATCCCCTTGATCTTCGGCATCGCAAAATAGAAGGTCGTCAGGTTCAGCAGGGCGTAGGCGCCGAAAAACGCCAGGTGGCCGTGGGACACGGTGACCTGGGAGCCGTGCGTGTAGTAATTGATCTGCGGCAGGGTGTGCAGGAATCCCCACACGCCGGCGCCGATGAAGTGCATCACCGCGCAGCCGATCGCGTACGTCCAGGTGAGGGGGTTGATGATCTTCGCCTTCCGCTCCTTCACGTGGTGCATCGTGACGAAGACCATCAGGATGATCGGCAGCGGCTCCAGGGCCGAGAAGATTCCGCCGATCCACAGCCAGTATCGCGGCGCCCCGAGCCAGTAGTAATGGTGCCCGGTTCCGGCCAGCCCGGTGAACAGGAAGAGCCCGATCTCGACGTAGAGCCACTTCTCCACGACCTGCCGGTCCACCCCGGTGAGCTTCATCAGGATGAACGCCAGGATGGCCCCCGTGACGAGTTCCCACGCCCCTTCCACCCAGAGGTGGATCACCCACCACCAGTAATACCAGTCGATCACCTCGTTTTTGTAGAAGGGGATTCCGAACAGGTAGAGGAGGGCGAGGAAGACCAGGCCGCCCAGGAGCGTTCCCTGGATGACGGTCCACCGGTTCGCTTTCAGCATCGTCATCCCGATGTTGAACAGGAAGATGAGCGCCCCGACGACCACCACGAGGTCGAGCGGCCGGGGGATCTCCAGGAGGGGGCGTCCCTGCGTCCACCCGAAGAAGAAGCCGATCAGCGCGACGACGCCGGTCACCAGCAGGGCGACGAGCTGGAAGTAGGCCAGGCCCGGGGAGTAGATCTCCGATTGCGTCTCCTCGGGCACGATATAGTAAGCGCCTCCCATGAATCCCAGCAGCATCCACAGGACCAGGAGATTGGTGTGCATCGCCCGCGCCGTGGCGAAGGAGAAGACGTCCACGATCTCCTGCGGGATGGTGAAGGCGTAGCTGCTGCCGAGGTAGAGCCCCAGGAAAACCTGCAGCACGAACAGCGGAAGCGCCGCCACGAAGTACCAGTAGGCGATTTTCTGGGAACGGTATTCCATCAGGCCCTCCTTATTTCCGATTGGAAAGGAATTTCGCCACTTCCTCGAGCTCCCGGTCGGAAAGCCCCGTCTGCGCCGGCATTCTCGACTTCGGGTCGACGCTTTTGGGGTCGCGGACGTACGTTCGGATCTCCGCCGCGGAGAGCTCCCGCCCGATCGTGTCCAGAGCGGGTCCGAAGGTCCCCCCCGTTCCGTTCAGGGCATGGCAGTTCATGCACCCCTTTGTCTGGAAGACCGCGGCTCCGGGCGACACCCCCACCGTGGCCACCATGGCCTGCTCGCCCCGGCTCAGCCGTTTCTTGCTGTCCTGGGGGGGCCAGTCGTTGTTGTTGATCTCCCCCACCCAGGTGAAGAAGGCGACCAGGTCCTCGATCTCGGCATCGGAGACATTCAGGTTGGGCATCTTCCTCCACGAGTTGGCGAAGGCCAGCTCGGGGCTTTTCACCCGGTACCGGATCCCGTCGGCCCCGATGCGCTGCACCACCTTGGTCAGGTCGGGGGCGTAGTAGCCGCCGAAGCCCAGGATCGTGTGGCAGTCGTTGCAGTTGTACTTCTCGAAGGCCCGTTTCCCCGCCACGACCTGTTCGGACAGCTTGTCCACGTTCGACAGGGTCGCCACCTGCCGGTGCGTGTCCCACGTGGCCGCGAGGAACAGGACCGCCGAGGAGAGCGTGCCAAGCAGGAAGATCCAGAAGGCGGTCTTCTTGGTCATCCGGCTACCTCCTTTTCCGTTCCGGGTTTCTTTGGCGAACCGGGTCCACTATGGATCCTCCGCGCTCCGTTCGCATTGACCTACGTCAAGCGCCCCCCCGGGGAAAATCCGGTTTGAGCGAACGGAGTTTCCCCGGTACTATTGACCCACAAACCCATCCCTGGGGGAGGTGGACTTTGGAGAAGCTGATCACGGGGATCCACCGGTTCCGGAGCCAGTATTGGGGCGAGCAAAAGGGCCTTTACCAGAGGCTGGCCGAGCACGGCCAGTTCCCGGAGGCGCTGTTCATCACCTGCTGCGACTCCCGCGTGGTCCCCACGCTGATCACCCATGGCCAACCGGGGGACCTGTTCATCTACCGGAACATCGGGAACTTCGTCCCGCCGTACACGGAGAACGTCCTCGACGGGACGGGGGTCGCCGCCGCCGTCGAATACGCCGTCCTGCATCTGCACGTCCGGGACATCGTCGTCTGCGGCCACTCCGACTGCGGGGCGATGAAGGCCCTCCACAAGGACCGGAGCCACTTTGCCGAAACGCCCCATCTCGCGGAGTGGCTGCGGAACGGGGAGCGGACGCTCGAGGTGGTCTCGGCCAACTATCCCGGAATGTCCGGGGAGAAGAAGTTCGCGGTGACCTCCCAGGAGAACGTCCTGGTCCAGATGGAGAACCTGCGCACCTACCCCGTCGTCCAGGAGGCGGCCCGGGAGGGGAGGCTTCACGTCCACGCCTGGTTCTTCGAGATTGGCACCGGAACGGTCTTCCGCTACTCCCCCGACAAGGGCCAGTACGAGCCGATCTCCTACGGGGAGGGATAGCCGGTAACGCACTGCCCCGGGGGGTGGGAATTGCAGCGAAGTGGACGACGCGGGGGGTCCGAGCGGAGCTGATCGGGGAGGAAGGGCGAGCGCAGCCTTGCGGGTGCATCGCAAGGCGAGCGACGGAGCGAGCGACCCCCTGCGAGGGAACGGAGACGTTGCTTCGACCCCCGCGGGCGGAGGAGATTCGCGGGCACCGCACCGTGGGGAACTCTCTCTGCATTAAAAAGTTTAAGAACGTCCCCGAATGGGAGGAGACNNGCGAAGGCGTACTACGGGGCGCAGACGCAGCGGGCCTTCGGGAACTTCCCGGTGAGCGGCGTCCGGATGCCGCTGCCGGTCGTCCGCGCCGCCGCGATGATCAAGGGATTCGGCGCCGAGGTCAACGCGGGCCTTTCGCTGCTCGACCCTTCCCTGGCGGAGGCGATCTCGCGGGCCGCGCGCGAGGTGCTGGAGGGAACGTTCGACGACCAGTTCGTCCTCGACGTCTTCCAGACCGGCTCCGGGACCTCGACCAACATGAACGTCAACGAGGTGCTCGCCAACCGGGCCAACGAGCTCCTGGGGAAGCCCCTCGGGAGCAACTCCCCCGTCCACCCCAACGACCACGTGAACCGGTGCCAGTCCAGCAACGACGTGATCCCGTCGGCGATCCGGATCGCCGCGCGGCGGGAGCTGTCCGGGCGTCTCGTCCCGGCTCTCTCTTCCCTGCAGGACACCCTTTCGGTCAAGGCGAAAGAGCTTTCCGACGTCCTGAAGATCGGGCGGACCCACCTGCAGGACGCCGTCCCGGTCACGCTGGGGCAGGAGTTCTCCGGGTATGCCACCCAGGTCGGTCACGGCATACGGAGGGTACAGGCCGTCTTCGCCGATCTCGAGGAGCTTCCCCTCGGCGGGACCGCGGTCGGGACAGGTCTGAACGCACACCCGGAGTTCGGTGCGAGGACGACCGCCGCGATCGCCGACGCCACCGGGATTCCCTTCCGGCCCGCGGAGAACCGGTTCGAGGCGATGGGGGCGCAGGACCCGCTCGTCGCGGCCAGCGGGGCGCTCAAGGGGGTTGCCGCCTCCCTGATGAAGATCTCCCACGACATCCGGCTCCTGTCCTCCGGGCCCCGCTGCGGGATCGGGGAGATCGACCTTCCGTCGCTGCAGCCGGGTTCCTCCATCATGCCGGGGAAGGTGAACCCGGTCATTCTGGAGGTGGCGATCCAGGTGTCTGCGCAGGTGATCGGCAACGACGCGGTCGTGACCCTCGGCGGCTCGCTCGGGATCCTGGAGCTCAACGTCATGCTCCCGGTCATGGCGCGGAACCTTCTGGAGTCGATCGGGCTTCTCTCCTCGGCGACCGGCCTGCTCGCCGGGCGGTGCGTCGAAGGGATCACCCCGAACCGGGCGCGGTGCGGGGAGCTGATCGAGCAGAGCCTTGCGATGGTGACCCCCCTGGCGGTGAGGATCGGCTACGACAGGGCGGCGGATCTGGCCCACGAGGCGTACCACACGGGCAAGACGATCCGTGCCGTTCTCCGGGAGAGGAAGGTGCTGCCGGAAGATGAGATCGAAAAGATTCTTGACCCCCGCACCATGATATAATCCGGAACTTATATGGACACGATAACGCACGGACTCACTGGGTGGCTGATATCCCGGGCCGTCCCTTCGGATAACGGCAAGCGGGAGGCGACGGCTGCGGTGGTCGTGGGATCGCTCCTGCCCGATGCCGACAACCTGACTTCCCTTCTCGGAAGCGAGAGCTATCTCCGCCTTCACCGGGGACTGTCCCACGGGTTCGCCGGAATCGCGGTGACCTCCCTGCTGATCGCCCTGCTTCTCTACCGGTTCGGGAAGTGGAAGGACCTGAAGAAGCTCTACCTCCTGGCGCTCCTCGGCCAGCTCTCGCACGTCGCTCTGGATCTGCTCAATTCCTACGGGACGCAGATCTTCCAGCCGTTTTCCGATGCCCGTGTCTCCTTCGACCTCCTGTTTGTCGTCGATCTGGTCTTCACGGGGATCATCGTGACGGGTCTATATCTGTCGCGCCGCCGGCCCGCACCGGCGCGGGCGGCGATCCTCGGGCTGTGCGTCTATGTGGGCTTCGCGACCTTCCTGCATTTCCGGGCGGAGGACGCGGTCCGGAGAGCGGCGGAGAGCCAAGGGGTCCCGGTGGTCTCCGCCGCGGCGCTGCCCCGCCTCCCCGAGGTCGACATCGGAGACGGCCTGGCGAGGTTCCGGCTGGTCGGAGATGCGTGGGCGCAACCGGGGGACAGCGGGTTGCCGAACCTGCCGATTCCGGATCACCCGGGGAAGTATCCGTTCCCGGCAGGGCCGTTCGCGTGGAACGGATTCATCGACGACGGAAAGACGTATCTCCGGGCCGAGGTGGACCCGTTGTCCGGCGCGGTTGCCTGGAAGCAGCGCGTGCACAGGGGCCGGGACGTACCGGAGGTCAGGGCTGTCGAGAATATCCCCGACGTCCAGACGTACCTGTGGTTTGCCCGCTTCCCGGTGGTGCAGACCTTCCATGCCGGCGGGAACACCACCCTGCTCTTTTCCGACCTGCGGTTCGGGGAGGTGCCGGGGCGCCGGCGCCCCTTCGTCCTGCGGGTCATCGAGGCGCCGGGCCGCTCTCCGCAGGTGCACTGGGGGGGCTGAGCAGGAGCAGAAGCGCGGACGCGACGACCGCGAGCCCCGCGCTCACGCCGAAGGCCGCGCGCGGCCCGTAGGCACCCCACAACACGCCGAACAGGATGCTCGCAGGAAGGGCGGACAGCCCCACGGCGAGGTGGAACCACCCGAAGGCGGTCCCCCGCAGCGAAGGCGGGACGAAGTCGGCGACGAAGGCGCGCTCGGCGCCCTCGGTGGCCGCCGAGTAGAGCCCGTACACGAGGAAGAGCGTCACCATCCAGCCGGCCCCCTCCACGATTCCCCAGAGCGTGTAGGTTGCCGCGTACACCATCCACCCCGCAACGATGATCCGTTTTCTGCTCCACCGGTCGGAGAGGATTCCCGCGTAGGTGGAGAGGGACGACTTCACGACGTGGAATGCCCCCCAGAGCAGCGGGACCCAGGCGGCGGGCACTCCCGAGTCGACCGCCCGCAGGATCAGGAAGGAGTCGCTCGCGTTCCCGAGGGTGAACAGGGAGACGATCAGAAGGTAGCGACGGAACACGGGGGGAAGCCCCCCGGAAAGCGGGAACCCCGCGCCGGGCCGGGCACTCTGCGTTCCTGCGTCCCGCACGAAGAACAGGAGGGCGAGGACGGCGGCCGCGCCGGGGATTGCGGCAAGGAAGAAGACGGAGCGGTAGGAAAGCCCTGCGCCGGCGAGGAGAAGGAACGCGGCGAAGGGCCCGAAGACGGCCCCCAGGTGGTCCATCGCCCTGTGCAGGCCGTACGCGCGCCCCCGGTCCTCCGCCGGGACGGAGGCGGCGATGAGGGCGTCCCGGGGGGAGCTGCGGATCCCCTTGCCGATCCGGTCGGAGAAGCGCACCGCGAGAACGTGCCCCCAGGCGGAGGCGAATCCCATGAGAGGCCTTGCCACCGAGGAGAGGAGGTACCCCGAGACCACGAGCGGTTTCTTCTTTCCGACCCTGTCCGACCAGGCGCCCGAAAACAGCTTCAGGAGCGAGGCTGTGGCCTCCGCCACTCCCTCGATGATCCCGAGGACGGCGGGCCCCGCGCCGAGCGTGGCCGTGAGGAAGACCGGCAGCAGGGGATAGATCATGTCGCTGGAGAAGTCGGTGAGAAGGGAAACAACCCCGAGAGCGATGACGTTGCGGGGGAGGCGGGTGCGGGCCATCTTGTGCGTCACACCGGACGTTCGGTCTTTTTCAACAGGCGCATGCCGTTTCCGATGACGAGCAGCGTCGTTCCCATGTCGGCTGCCACGGCCATCCAGAGGGTGGCGTACCCGGATACCGCCGCGACGAGGAAGCCGGCCTTGATCGCCAGGGATGCGACCACGTTCTGCCGGATCACCGAGACCATGCGGCGCCCCAGGACGACCGCCTCCGGAACCTTCCGGAGGTCCTCGGCCATCAGCGCCACGTCGGCCGTCTCGATCGCCGCCGGGGAGCCGGCGGCCCCCATCGCGATGCCGACGGAGGCCAGGGCGAGCGCAGGGGCGTCGTTTACGCCGTCCCCCACCATGGCCACCGTCCCGTAAGAGGCGACCAGCGCCTCCACCTTCCGCAGCTTGTCGTCCGGCAGGAGGCCGGAGAGCACCTCTTCGATGCCGACGGATTCCCCCGCCGCCCGGGCGACATCGTCGCGGTCCCCGGTGAGCATGACGGCGTGCCTCACCCCAAGGGATGCAAGCGAATGCACCGCCTCCCTCGCCTCGGGCCGGACCTCGTCCTCCATTTCGAGGAACCCGGCGATCCCCTGTTCCGTCCCCACGAGGGTGATGGTCCGGGACCCTTCGTCCTCCCCGGGGGGCATCATCGTTCCCGTCGCGCCGGAAGGAGAGCCGATCTCCTCGAACAGCCGGGAATTCCCGACGTACACCCGCCTTCCTTCCACCTCTGCCGAGACGCCGCGTCCCTCGAGAACCGTAAACGTCCGCGCGAGGGTCCCCCGGGCCGCCTGCGCGATCCCCCTCCGGCGGGCCTCGTGCCGGACCGCCTCCGCGGCGGGGTGCGCCGAGCCCGCTTCCACCGCTCCCGCCATCCGCACGACCTCCGCCTCGTCGAACCCTTCCGCCGCCACGACCCGGGTCACCCGAAGCTTCCCGCGGGTCAGGGTTCCCGTTTTGTCGAAAGCGACCGCATGCACCTTCCCGAGCGTCTCGAGGTGGCTCGCACCCTTGACCAGGATCCCGTCACGGGTCGCCCGGGTGAGAGCGGTGACCGTGACGACGGGGGCGGCCAGGACGATCGCGCAGGGACAGGCGATGACCAGNNCGCCTCGGCCAGCAGGAGGCTCCTCCCGTTCACGGTGCCCGCGTAGAGCGGGTCCCCCTCCCCCTTCTCCACGGGAGCGGACTCCCCGGTCAGAACGGACTCGTTCAGGTCCGAGACGCCCTTGTACACCGTCGCGTCCACCGGAACGCGCTGCCCCGGGCGTATGACGANNACGGCCTTCTCCTGCCCCCCCACCCCGCCCACGCGGACGACGGCGGATTCCGGGGCGAAGGTGAAAAGGTCCGCGGTCGCCTTCCGGGCGCGGTCGAGACTCCGGGCCTCGAGAACATTGGCCAGGGCATAGAGGGAGACGACGACCCCGGCCTCGGCCCA
>DOTC01000072.1:12844-13148 GCA_003513855.1 Deltaproteobacteria bacterium
CCGCCTCGGGGATGTCGGCGTGGCGGAGCGCTCCGCCCAGCAGCCGGCCTTCCATGCCGATGGCCCGAAGTGCGGTGAGGATCTCCTCGAGATCGCACCGGTGGCGGACCTCGACCTGGCGGGAGAAGAGGTGAAAGACGATCTCCTCCACGCCCGCCAGACGCGCCAGCGCGGTCCGGATCTCCTTCTCCTCGTCCGGGCAATCCATCGCGGGGACGAAGATCCGCGAGACGGTGATCTGCCGGTCGGAATCCATAATGCCTATATTAACAGGAAGACCGGGAAGCCGCGGCGCAGGCCTTCC
>DOTC01000107.1:0-120 GCA_003513855.1 Deltaproteobacteria bacterium
CGGATGCTCGCCCTGGCCGCCCGGGTCGGCGTGCCGCTCCCTCTCGGGCGTACCCCGTGCATGCCGTGCGAGGCGTCCCGGGGAAACCCCGGTCCCGGGCGCAGCGGGACGGGAAACGGC
>DOTC01000107.1:176-14474 GCA_003513855.1 Deltaproteobacteria bacterium
GGGCTCACCTACCTGCCCCGGCCCGGCCTGCACGAAAACGTGGGGGAGCTCGACTTCGCCTCGATGTACCCGTCGCTCATGGACCGGTACAACATCTCCCCGGAGACGATCAACTGCCGCTGCTGCCGCCCCGGCCTCCCCGTCCCCGGGATCGGCTTCCACACGTGCGCGCGCCGGAGAGGCCTCATCCCGGGGGTGCTGGCCCCCGTCCTCGAGAAGCGCCGGCTCCTCAAGGAGCGCCAGGGGGCAGCCGTCACGGACGAGGAGCGCGACGTCCTCCGGAAGCGGCAGACGGCGCTGAAGTGGATCCTCGTCGTCTGCTTCGGGTTCCTCGGATACAGGAACGCCCGGTTCGGACGGATCGAGGCGCACGAGGCGGTCACCGCCTGGGGGCGGGAGAAACTCCTTTGCGCCAAGGAGATCGCCGAGCGGGAAGGCTTTTCCTTCCTGCACGGCCTGACCGACGCCGTGTGGGTCGCGCGCCCGGGTGCGACGGAGCGGGCATACCGGCGGCTGGCGGAGACCATCACCGCCGAAACGGGGATGCCGATCGCGCTGGAGGGGGTCTACCGGTGGCTCTCCTTCCTGCCCTCGAAGCGAAAACCGTCCGTCGCCGTCCCGAACCGGTTCGTCGGGGCGTTCGCCAACGGCGAGATCAAGGCGCGGGGGATCGCCATGCGCCGCTCCGACGCCCCGCCCTTCGTCGCCGGCCTGCAGCGGGAGCTGCTCGCGGAGATGGCGGAGGCGGAGAGCCTGGCCGCGCTCGGCGCGATGCTTCCGAGGCTCCGGGAGACCGTGGAAGCCGCCGCAGCCGAACTGCGCGAGGGGCGCATCCCGCCGGAGGCGCTGGCGGTCGCGCGGCGCCTCTCCAAGGCGCCGGAGCGGTACGTCGCCAACACGGTTTCCGCCGCGGTCACCCGCGAGCTGTGCGGCCGGGGGGTGACGCTGCGCCCCGGCTCGAAGATCCGGTACCTGCTGACGGACGAAAGGGGCACGGCGAGGCGGCACGGCCGGGCGACGGGNNTGCTCGCGCCCCTTTGAGACGAGAAGTCCCGCGAGGACAGGATATCGTGGTGTATCGTATTTTCTGAAGTACGAACGATTCCCGCACGCGTCGGGAAAATCTCCCGGAACGGGGACGACCGGAACAGGATGGAATCCGCGAAACGACAGCTTCTCTTCCCGGGGGCGAGGAACATCCTCCTCGTCCAGCTCGGCGACATCGGGGACGTCGTGCTGACGACGCCGTCCCTCCGGGCGATCCGGGAAAGGGTCCCGGACGCCCGGCTCTCCATTCTCGTCAGGCGAAGCTACGGATCCCTCCTGGCGGCGGACCCCTGCCTCGACGAAATCCTCGAGGTCTCGAAGGGGAAGGGAAAACTCTCCGAGATCGGGGTGGAGAACCTCCGGCTCGTCCGGCAGCTGCGGGGGGCCCGCTATGACCTTGTCGTCGACCTCCGGACGGGAGACCGGGGCGCCATCCTTTCCTGGCTCACCGGCACCCCGGTCCGGGTGGTCCGTCGCGACCGCGAGGCCCCCTTCTGGCACGACCTCGCGTTCACGCACCCCGTGGATCTCGTCTACACCGACCTCCCCGTCCACCCGGGGGGGGACCAGTCGCTCCGGATCCTCCGGGCGATCGGCGTGGACACGTCCGATTCCCGCCCCCGCCTCCACGTATCCGAGGCGGACCGGGAAAGCGTCCGGTCGCTCCTCTCCCGGGAGGGCGCCGACCGCCACCCGGGCCTCGTTACCGTGAACCCGTTCTCCCGCTGGAAGTACAAGGAGTGGGACTACGGAAAATGGGCCGACGTCCTGAACCGGCTATGGAAGGAGCACCGCCTCCCGTCCGCAGTGATCGGCTCGCGGGAGGAAGCCGGGGCGGCCGCCGGGATCGTCGGGAAGTGCGCGGGGCCGGCCTTCAACCTGGCGGGGGAAACCACGCTCGGCGAGCTCGCGGCCCTCATTTCCCGGAGCCGCCTCCACGTGGGGGTCGACAGCGCCGCGCCCCACATCGCGGCGGCGGTCGGCACGCCGACGGTCACGATCTTCGGCCCGTCGAACTGGAAGAGCTGGGTGGTGGAGGACGAGACGCACCGGGTCGCGCGTTCCGACAAGGAGTGCGTCCCGTGCAACGACAAGGGGTGCGACGGGACGGAGCGGAGCATCTGCCTGGAAGAACTCGGTGTCGAAACGGTCATGGAGCGGATCAGGGAGGTTCTCCGGAACCTCGGGAGCGGGAAGGGCTGAGACCCGTCCGATCCATCCCCCGGGAGGTCCCGCGGCGGAGTTCGTGCGAAGGACAGGAGGGGAAGGGACGATGCCGATCGGAAAATTCCTGAAGAGGATGCACCGGTACAATGCGACCTATTTCAGGCACAAAGTGTACGACTCGGTGATCCGGAAAACCGTCGAGGCAACGATCGACTCCATGCGCCTTCATCGGTTCCACCCGGATTTCGTGGAACTGCACATCGGCCGGAAAGACGAATGCCGGGACCGGATTTTCCCCTACTACGACGAGTATATCCACCGCGTCTCCAGCGAGATCATGACCGTGTCCCTGGAACTGTGCCTGTTCCTCCTCACTCTCTGCGAGTTCCAACAGCCCAAGAGAATCCTGGATCTGGGATCCGGGTTCAGCTCGTTCCTCTTCCGGTTCTACGCGGCCGGTGCCGACCCGGAACCGGAGGTCTGGTCCGTCGACGACTCCGCGGAATGGCTGGAAAAGACCCGCTCCTACCTGGCCGGCCACGACCTTTCCGTCGCGAACCTGTTGACCTGGGACGCCCTGATCGCCCGGGATGCGGGTCGTTTCGATCTCGTTCTTTACGACCTCGGTGGGTTCGACTTCCGAAAGAATTCGTTTCCCCGCGTGCTGGAGTTCGCAGGGGAAAAAGCCTTCCTCGTCGTGGATGACATGCACGCGGCCGAATTCGGTCGACACGTCATCCGTCATCTCAGAAAGACCGGCCTCCCGTATTTCAGCGCCTGGACGTACACGAACGACAGGTACGGAAGGTATTCCCTCCTCGCTCAGTGCGACGCAAGGGAAGGACGCGGGTGACGCTCCGGGGAACCGTGCGACGCCCCGCCCTGTATCAATCCGGCCTCCGGACCAGACCGTTCTTGCAGAACACGGGAATCTCCTTCCGGAAGTAGTACCTTACGTTTTCCCCCTCCTTCCAGTGCTTCTCCCCCATCTCCCTCGGGTGCCACAAGTGCAGCACCCGGGCGGTGCGGATCACGGACGTCCCGCGGAATCCCGCGCGGACCATGCGGAACGCGAGGTCAAGGTCCTCTGCTCCCCAGCCCACGTAGTTCTCGTCGTACCCGTTCACCGTCTCGATGTCCTTGCGACAGGCGGAAAAGTGGCCTCCGAACTTCAGGTTCCGGGGATCCGCGAGGCCGAAGCGGCGCAGGAACGCGTTCCGGACGAAGCGCCGGTGCTCCTTCTCGACGGGCTCGTCGGGGAGGTCCCGGTAGACATCCTCCAGGAGGCCGCTCGACACCCCTTCCGTGAGGATCCTGCGGGCCTGCTCCTCCGTCGTGTACTTGCAACGTCCGGCGGCGAAGCAACCCGGCCGCGCCGCCTCGACGTGTCTCTGGACAGTTCCCGGCAGGACGACGAAATCGGCGTCGAAAAAGACCAGGTACTCTCCGGAGGCATGGCGGATGCCGTTGTTGCGGGTCGCGGCCCGTCTCGGTCCCTGTCGCGGGTGCCACGCGTGGACGACGGGGAAGTCGCACCGGTCCGCCATGCGACGCACCTGCTCCACGACCTTCTCCCCGGATCCGTCATCCGCCACGACCACCTCGTGGATCCCCCCTCCCGCATCCCGGAGGGAATCGAGACAGAGCGCCAGGAAGTCCGGCCGCTCGTAGAAACAGAGGATCACGCTCGTTTTCATCTACCGTCGGGACAGCCGCAGGTACTGTTTTCTGACCTTGTACAAGGCCCTCCGCATCTTCGTCCCTGCGCTGCGGCGGTACGCCGGGATCGTCTGGAGGACCTTCTCCCGTTCCCCGGGCGGTTCGGCCCGGACCAGCCTCGCCAGGTGGGGGAACAGCTGGTACTCGTGGAGGACCCGCCTTCTCGCCTCGTCCAAGGCCGGAAACCTCCGCTCCCAGTCGTCCTCCCGGAGGACGCGGCGGATCGTCTTCAGCGCTTCTCGGGGTCTGCCGATGTCGATGCGGACGAAGGAGTCCGCCGGGAAGTACTTCTCCAGGTTGGGACAGCCATGGTACACGGGGACCGTCCAGGAGAGGAAGCAGTCGGCGATCTTCTCCGTCCAGTAATCGGGCCAGACCGCGTTCTCCGCGGCGACGGAGTACCGGTAGTCCGCGAGCCCGTCCCACTTGTCCTCGATGTAGCGGACGGCGCGCCCGTAAAGGTCGATCTCCGCAGTCGCCCGGGACTGGAGAAACTTGAGGAAGGACAGGCGCTCCATGTGCCCCGGAAGATCCCGGCAGCTCCCCACGACCCAGGACATCCCCCGGTTCTTCGCGGGGACGGCGCAGGACACCAGATCGTCGAACGTGCGGTCGACATGCCACGGGATGGCCGGATGGGAGGGCACGTATTTCCCGCCGCGGCCGGGCAGGTAGTTGGTGTAGACCCGGGAGAAGGCGCCGTGCCCCTCGGCCATCCAGTCCGTGAAGCCCCAGGCGTACGGCTCCTGCATCAACGCCCAGACCATCCCTTCCGGACAGCGGGTCTGCACGTGCGACTTCATCCGGTTGTTGAGGACGACCAGGCAGTCGCACTCCTCCACGGGGTCCAGGGTGAAGCGGACCCCGTCCCAGATCCCCTCGCCTCCGGGCGTCTGGCGCAGGAGGTCCGGCCAGTCCCAGTCCTTGGCGATGCGGACCAGGGTCACCGGCGACCCCCCGCGAGCGTCACGATGAAGCATTCGCGCATGATCCGGGCTTTCCCTGGAGGCGTATCCACGAAAGCAACCGTCAGAACTTCTTTTGCAGATACGCCACGGCATTCCGCCAGGAGGACGGCTGGAACCACTCCGGCTTCATGACCTTGACGGGAAGGGATCGGTGCTCGAGCTGGATCGAATCGTCGATCGGCGCGTCCTCCAGCGCAAGCGCGACCGTCAGATACCGCTCCATGAGGATGGCCGGGGCCCTCCAGCTGTGCCGGTGGTACCCCTCGACCTTCCCGGAGTCCATGACGGAAGCGTGGAAGGGCATGACCTTCTCGAAGATCCGGGAGGGGAGCAGGAGGCTGTGGCAAATAGGGAAACAGTCCTTGGCGGCCAGCCGGTCCAACCCGTAATCCGTCCCGTAAAATGCGTTGTAGTCGGAAAGGATCACGTTGATGCAGTTCCATTTCGACCCGGGCTTGCCCGTCACCTTCTCCCGCCGGACCGGGTTCATCACGATCGCCTGCTCCCAGAGCTGGCGGAACGAGAACTTCTGGAACGTGAAGATCGTCTCCCGGCCGGCATGGTCCAGGTTCCCCTGGATCGTCCGCGTGAAATCCGCCGACAGCACGTGGTCGTATTCGATGAACCCGATGTAGTCGTACGCCTTGTGGATCCCGTTCTTGTAGATGTGGTAGAGGACGCTGCTCTCGCAATACCCTTTTTCCTGGAGCTCGGGCCGGAACACCGGAAAATCGTGTTCGACGAAGATATCGTACTCCAGCCGGTTCTCCCCCACCTCCAGGGAATACCTGTCGTTCACTTTCACGAACGTGAAATTCTCCGGATCGTAGGTGCGGTCTGCAGTGTAATGTTCATCATAAAGATTTTGGAAAAATGTCACGAAAATCTTCCACTTCATCGAGCGCCCCTTCCGTCTCGCATCGGGTCGTCAGCCTTCCTTTGTCGCCACCAAAATGACTTCCTCCCCCGCGCTCTCATCCCGTCTTACAAAGAAACGGAAATATGCGCCGAGTTTCAGGAACGAAGCTTCCAGCCATTGGAACAAGATTCTCCTCTTTTCCCCGACCTCTCCATCCGCACAATCAATGCTGGCCTGGAGTGCCCCGTCCGCATACCCGGGGGCACACCAGACCTCGATCGACCGGAACCCGGCTCTTGCCGCACATTCCTTCAAGGTCTTTCTCGTGAACAGATGCAGGTGCCGGGGTGGATCCAGGTTGGACCAGTTTCTTCCGAACCTCCGATGACCGAAGCTTTCGATGTTCGGCGTGGCCAGGACAAGCCTTCCCCCCGGCATGAGCACGCGGAAGCACTCCCGGATGAGCAGGATCGGATCGTGCACATGCTCGATCACGTGGTTCATCGTGACGGCGGCATAGGAATCGCCGGGAAGTCGAAGGCTTTCCAGCGTTCCAAGATGGACCGTCAGTCCGTGTTTCTTCCGAGCCCACTCGACCGCCTCGGAATCAACCTCCGATCCTTCCACGACCCATCCCTGGTCCCGCATCCGGGCGAGATACGCTCCATGACCGCACCCCACGTCCAGCAGTCTTTCGCCCGGGATGACGTCGCCGAGAAACATATGGTCGCCCCTTTTTCTCCATTGTTTTTCGATCCTCCGGAGACCGGTCGCGTGCCAGAAACCCTTGGAGATCGGCTTGAGAATCTTCAGGAGCAAGAAATCGAGCATCCCGATGTCTTGCCTGGACTCGGGAGAATAATCGCGATGGGTAAAATAGGTGCGATAGGCTTTCCATACCTCGCTCCTCGACGGCATCGGATCCATCCATACCAACCCGCATTCCGGGTCCGTACAGCGTTTCAGGCTCCACGACCCCGGAGCACCGAACCACCGATCAGGCAACCCTTCATGCAGCGATGTGCCCCGAAGACCGCACAAATAGCAGTTCGGGACGGCATCCGACGCAATGATGTCCGTCTCGCTCGAAAGACCGGCCAATCGGTCTATGTCCTCCTTCCGGATGCCACGGCATCGTAGACACGCGCAACCTCGTCCGCCGTCCTGTCCCAAGTATATCGCGATGCCGTCCGCTGCGCCTCCGCCCCGAAGCGGGACCGGACCGCGGGGTCGGCCATCGCGGCGATCGCCCCGGCGACGGTATCGTCGCCCCGCGGATCCGGAAGCACGAACCCGTTGACTCCGTCCCGGACCACGTCCTTCGCCCCCACGTTGGCGCTGACGACCGCGGGAAGGCCCGCCGCCATCGCCTCGAGGACCGCCATCCCGAAGGTATCGAACTTCGAGAGCATGGCAAAAACATCGGCTGCCCGGTAGTATCTTTCCACTCCTTCCGCGATCGCGCCCGCGAAGGTCACGGCGTCCGCGATTCCATGCACACGAGCGAGGTTCCCGTATTTCCTCGCGTTCCCCCTCCCGACGACGAGAAGACGGATGCCCGCGTCGGGCCTCGCCCGGCGCGCCTTCGCCACCGAGGCGATAACCGCATCGAGCCCCTTGACCTCGAAGTTCATCCCGACGAAGAGGACGAGGAGGTCCGACTCTCCGATCCCGTGGCGGGATCGGACTTCGGCGCGGCAGGCCGCGCGGTCGGGACTTGCGAACCGCTCCGCGTNNGTGCGGGATCGACGGGGTACTCCCGCCGCAGGGCCTCGGCGGCGAGGTTCGATACAGGGAGGAAGAAGGAGCGCACGGCGTTCGCCATCATCCGGCGCTCGAGTCTGACAGTAGCCCGGTCGAAGAGGGTCAGCCGCTTCCGCCGGACGTCCCGGACCCACCCCGCGTGGGGCACGGCGTGCATCGAGAAGAGGTCCGCCCGGAACACCCGTTCGTGGGCGTGGACGACGTCGAACCTTCCCCGGGCGATCATCCGCCCCGCTGCCCAGGAAAAACTAAGCGGCCTCAAGGACCGCGGGAATCGGATCACCGGGACCTTATGGAACGTGATTCCCGGGGGGGAGGGCTCCCACCGGTTCGCGAAGACGTGCATCTCATACCGTCCGCGGCGGGCGAGACGCTTCGTGAGCTCGGCGGCGAACCGCTCTCCTCCCCCGACGAGGCCGTATTTCGGGACCACGACGGCGATGCGCTTCATCGGTGGGTTCTCGTCAGTTCCCTCAGTTTCGCGTACTTCGAAAACGTGAGAAGGGCCGTCGCCGCGGAGACGACGAGCCCGTCAAACCCGTCGAGGAACCCCAGCCTCAGGACGTACGTCTTCAGGAATGCGGCCAGGGGCCGAAGCGTCACGTCGGCGATCCCGCATCTCCTTCCCCGATCCCTCATCTGGCGCGCGGATATGTCGCTGTACCGGTTGAGCTTCTCGAGAAGGTCGGAGAACCCGTCGAAGGAGAAATGGAGAAGGTGCCCGCGGCACTCCCCCACCTCGCCGGACACCACGACGCGCTCGTGGACCAGATCGTCCGAATAGCGCGCCTTCGTCCGGTCGAAGAGCCTGACCGTCCGGTCGGGATACCATCCGCCGTGGCGGATCTCCTTCCCGCCGAGGAACGTCCTTCGCGGGACGGAATACCCGGGCAGCATCGCCTCCGCGGAGAGGATCGACCGGATCTCGTCCGCCAGCTCCGGGGTCACACGCTCGTCGCAGTCCACGTTGAGCACGGTGTCGTGGGTCGCCAGGTCGACAGCCGCCTGCTTCTGCGGCCCGAACCCCTTCCAGGGGACCGGGAATACCTTGTCCGTGAACCGCCGCGCGGTCTCGACGGTCCCGTCCGTGCTGCCGGAGTCCACGACGACGATCTCGTCGGCCCATGACAAGCTCTCGAGGCACCCGGCGATTCGGCGCTCCTCGTTTTTCGCGATCACCACGGCCGAAACAGGACGGCGTTTTCCTTCCATCGGCGCTCCCATCAAAGCGTCAATCCCCCGTCAGGACCGCAAGGAGGTGCCGGGCGCTGTTCTCCTCCCGGAGGGCCAGGCCCGCCCGGAAGGCATTGTCCCGGAGCCGGTCGTAATCGCTGCGAACCTCCTCGACGGCGGCCAGCAGCGACCGCGGATCGAGCCCGTCGACGATGCGCCCCGCCCCGAAACGGTCCACGACCCGGGCGATCCAGGTGCCGGAAGTGGCCACGACGGGGCACCCCCCCGACAGGGCNNACGGGTAGCGGACGGCCGCGAGCCGGGCGAGGTCCGAGCGTGTCGCCGTGTCGTATTTCTCGTAGTGATCCGCGGACGCCTGGACCAGGACCGGCACGTCGAGGCCAAGCTCCGCCATGTGCACGGCGAGGTCGACGACGGCCGAAAACCCCTTGTCCTGCCTTGCCGCTCCGGCATACAGAAGGTGCCGGAACCCGGACGGCGAGGTGGCGTCCGACGCCGGCGCCACCGGATACGGAACAACGCGGGTCTCCCGGAACCCGGACCGGAGGAAGACCTCGGCGACGGAGCCGGTCGGCGCGAGAACGGCCAGATGCGGGTGGCGGGAGGCCACCTTCCGGAAAGAGGCCTCCTTGGAAGGAGTCGGCCGGACCCAGTGAAAGAAAAGGAAGACCTTTCCGGGAGGGATCGCCCCGCGCGCCGCAAGGTCGAGCAGGACGAGGTCGGTGCGTCCCGCCGTGGAGAGGAAGATGCGCCCGGGGCCTGCCAGGAGCTTCATGAGAAGAAAATATTCCTGGAGCCGCCGGAGCCTTCGGCGGAAATGGGGCCTGACCGTGACGCCGGCCGACTCCAGCCGGGGGAGCCTCGCCCGTCGTCCCGCCCAGACCCACAGGACGGGACCGCCGGCTTCCCGCGCGCGGCAGAGGCTTTCCACGAAGCTGTGGCAGTGGCCCGACTCCCCCTCGAGCGTCGGCTCGACGATGTGGATTATCTTTTCCAGGGGCTATCCTCCCGCCGCCATCAGTTCTGCCATCGCCGCCGCGGCGTCCTCCGGCCGGATGCTCTCCCGGCATTCGGCGTCCCGGTCACACCGCTTCCGCAGGCAGGCGGTGCACGGCATCGGCGCCTGCAGGAACCGGTGGCCTGGCCCGCAGGGAGCATTCCTGCTCCCGTCCGTCACGCGGAACACGGATACGGTCCTGGCGCCAACCGCCGCAGCGATATGGAGGGGCCCCGTGTCGGGCGCGATCAGATACCCGCATCGGCGAAAGAGAGCGGCAAGCTCCTTGAGGGCGAGCCGGGGAAGCAGTTCCACCCCTTCGCCTGCCCCCTCGCGGATCCGCACGGCCTCGTCCCGCTCCTCCGCGCTCCCCCACGAGAGGAGGACCCCGAGGCGCGGATATCCCTTACGCAGGGCATGGGCCACCCCGGCCCAGAACGCGGGATTCATCCGCTTGGTGGCCCAGGTCGTGCCGTGGTGAACGACAAGCACCGGCGACGATCCGGGCAGAAGTTCCCGGACGGTCCTCGCCGCGATCTCCTCGTCCTCTGGACCGGTCGCAATCTCCGCCCGCAGCTCGGCGAGATCGAACCGGCCGTCGAACGGAGCGGCCACGACCCGCAGGTATTTCTGACTGACGTGGCGGTCCTCCGGCCGAAGCGCGACCTTGCGGTTGGTAAACAGGAGATTCGGCGCCTCCCGCACGCCGCGGGTGTCGAAACCGTACCGCAAGGGGGCGCCCGAGAGGCGGGTGACGACCCCGCTCTTGGCGTTGCCCTGGATGTCGAACGCGACGTCGTAGTTCCCGTTGCGCAGTTCCCGGACCGCGTCCCCCGCCTCCCGGCGGGCGTCCCCGGTCGTCCACTCCCTCTTCCACGCCTTGAGGTTGAGGGGAATCACCCGGCACAGGCCGGGATTCCCCTCGAGAAGGGGGGCGAAGCGCCGGTCGACCACCCAGTCCACCGTTGCCTCGGGAGCGGTTTTCCGGAGGTAGTCGACGACGGGGAGGGCGTGTGCCACGTCCCCCAGCGCCGAGAGCTTCACCACGAGGACCCTCCGCAGCTTCTTCGACTTCACCTCACCGGGCCTCCGCCATGAGTTCCCGCGCGGCCGCGCAGACCATCTCCGTCGTGACGCCCAGCATGCATTCGTGCCCCCGGTCGCACTCCCGAAGGTGGCAGGGGGAGCAGTCGACCTCCACCCGGACGATTCTCGCCTTCTCCGTCCACGGGGAGGTCTTCCGCCAGTCCGTCGGACCGAAGATCGCCACCAGAGGAACGCCGAACGCCGCGCCGATGTGCATCGGCCCCGAATCGTTCGTCACCAGGAACGAGCAGGAGGCAAGCAGGGCCATCAGTTCCCGCACGGTCGTGCGCCCCGCGAGGTTCACCGGTTTCCGCGCCATCGCGGCCTCGATCTCCGCCGAAAGGGGCATCTCGGGAACCGACCCCATGAGGACGACGCCTGCGTCCCATTCCTCCGAGAGAGTGTCGGCGACCTTCGCGAACCGTTCGGGAAACCACCGCTTCGCGGAACCGAAGGTCGCCCCCGGGTTGATCCCGAGGATCCTTGACTCTTCCGGAACACCGAGGGAAGCGAGCCGGGACCGCATCGAGGCCCGCTCGTCTTCGGTTACGCGCAGCGACAGGGCCGGGTTCTCCGGCCGGGGGATCCCGAGCTGCGCGAGGAGCCGCAGGTAATATTCCGCATGGTGCAGGGAGAGGATCTCCTCCGTCACGGGGACGGGCCGGGAGAGCAGTATCCGCCTGGCGTCCGTCGCGTACCCCATCCTCTCCGGGATCCCGGCCAGGAACGTGAGCAGTGCCGCGTCGATGGCGTTCTGGAGAAGGAGCGCGCGGTCGAACCCCCCCCGGCGCAGCTCCCCGGCCATCCGGAGCATCCCGAGGGCTCCGGCGTGACGGCCGCCCTTGTCGTACACCAGGATCCCGTCGATGTCCGGGTGGTGCCCCAGGAGCTCCGCGACGAGGGGCCTCGCGACGAGCGTGATCCGGGCCTGCGGGCACGCCGCCCGTAACGCTCCGAGGGAAGGGGTCGTAAGGACCGCGTCCCCGAGCCAGTTCACGCCCCGGACGAGAAGGGCGCCGGGGCTATTCCAGGTAGGGGAACCCACGGGGGAAGAATATCAGACTGATATCCGCCCGGGTAGCGTCAACGAGGGAGATTCTCCCCCGAACGGCTCACTTCCCGAAAAACCTTCGGACCTGACGGATCACCTCGTCCTGGTCCGCCTCGGAAAGGAAGGCGGACATGGGGAGGGAAACGACCTCGCGCGCGGCCGCCTCGCTTTCCGGGAAATCCCCCGCACCGTATCCCAGCCCCCGGAAGGCCTCCTGGAGATGGAGGGGAATCGGGTAGTGCACCGCCGTGGGAATCCCGTTGTCCCGCAGGTGGGCGACGAGATCGTCCCTCGCCGGCGTTCGGACGGTGTATTGTGCGAAGACATGCGTATTCCCGGGGGCCACGCCGGGAACGGACACGACGTCGCCCAGCCGGTCGGAGTAGCGCGCCCCCATGTAGGCGCGGGCGCATACCTCGTCGGGAAAGCGGGGAAACTTGCCGAGCAGGACGGCCGCCTGCAGGTCGTCGAGCCGGCCGTTGATCCCGATGGNNCCGTCGTCGGAGGTGAACACCATCCCGCCGTCCCCGTAGCATCCGAACGGCTTGGAGGGGAAGAACGAGGTCGCCCCCATGTGCGGCCAGCCGCAGGAACGGCGGCCGTTCCGCTCCGCACCGAACGACTGCGCCCCGTCCTCGATGACGAACAGCCCGTACTCCCCGGCGAGCGGGAGGATCGCCTCCATCTCCGGACACTGCCCGTAGAGGCTGACCGCGATGATCCCGCGGGTCTTTTTCGTGAACGCCTCCTCGATCCTGTCCGCGCGGATGTTGTACGTCGCAGGGTCGATGTCCACGAACACCGGGGTGGCACCGATCAAGGCAACCGCCTCCGCCGTGGCGATGAAGGTGAAGGGGGTGGTCACAACCTCGTCCCCCGCCCCCACCCCTTGCGCCATGAGGGCGAGGAGCAGGGCGTCGGTCCCCGAGGAGCAGCCGATCGCGTGCGCAGCCCCTGTGTAGGCGGCCAGCATTCCCTCCAGTGCGCTCCCCTTGGGTCCCATGATGAACTGGGCGCCCTGCAGGACGTCCTCCATCTCCTTCCGGATCTCGGACTCGTAGGCCGCGAACTGGCTCTGCAGATCGACGAACTTCATGGAAAATGATCCTTTCCTTGACGGGTGCCGCGAGGCAACATTTTCTCCTTGTACCACACCGCCGGGGGTTTTCCAATTTGCGTCCCGTTTTTGGTGGCAGACGGAGATCGGACTTGCTATAAATAGAAGGTTCCGGAGGGATGGCCGAGCGGCTTAAGGCGGCGGTCTTGAAAACCGCTGAAGCGCGAGCTTCCGTAGGTTCAAATCCTACTCCCTCCGCCAGGATGCTTCGGGGAAATACGCCGGAGAGGTGGCCGAGTCGGCTGAAGGCAACCGCCTGCTAAGCGGTTGTACGGGTAAAACCGTACCGAGGGTTCGAATCCCTCCCTCTCCGCCATCCGCCTCCGCCCGAATTCCGCTGCCGGAGAACCGATGGATTTCGGGCTGTTGCGGGACGCCATCGGTCCAGGGTCCCCGCGAAGGCTGGCGCCGTTCGATCAGGAAGCGGAGAGGTGTCCGAGCTGGCCGAAGGAACGCGACTGGAAATCGCGTAGGTGGCTAAACCCCGCCTCGAGGGTTCGAATCCCTCCCTCTCCGCCATCCGTCTTTTTGGCAAGAACCGATTCCGGTCCCCGTTCGGGGACGCGAAGAAAGAGGAGGAACGAGAAATCATGAAAAGACTCGCTCTGGTGTTCGCTGCGCTCCTGCTGATCCCTCTCGCGGGAGCTTCCTGCAAGAAGAAAGAGCAGCCCCCTCCCCCGCCGGTGCAGGGGGGGATGCCCGGGCAGCCCGGATCGCCGCACGGACCGATGGAAGGCGGCCCGGAGAAGACGGTCGTCGTCCCCGACGACGTCAAGGCCGCGTGGAAGGCCGTGAAGGTGGAGGTGGAGTTCAAGGAGAAGAAGACGAAGAAGGAGTTCACCGTCCCGGTGCTCTCCGAGTACAAGGTCCCCGACACCGACCTGGTTCTGAACGTGGGGGATTTCCTTCCCCATTTCTCGATGACGGCGGAGCAGATCACATCCAGTTCCGACAAGCCGGACAACCCTGCCTGCAACATCGAGGTGCTCGAGGGAGGAAAGCAGGTGTTCAAAGGGTGGCTCTTCGCGAAGTTCCCGGACGTCCACCCGTTCCAGCACGACAAGTTCGCGGTGAAGCTGCTGGAAGGCGTGAGGAAATAGGGGCCGATGCCTGGGCAGGCGCCCCATTCGGTCAGGGGGCGTCCTTCCCCAGGGCCCGGCGGACCACCGCCATCATCTGGTCGTGGATCCTGCCGTTCGAGGCGAGGATATCGTGCTGGTGGATGTCATACGGGGAGCCGTCGAGCCGGGTCGCGCATCCTCCCGCCTCCCGAAGAATGAGGAGCCCCGCTGCCGTATCCCAGGCCTTGAGCTTCAGTTCCCAGAACCC
>DOTC01000208.1 GCA_003513855.1 Deltaproteobacteria bacterium
GAACAGGACCCAGGTGACGACGAAGGCGTACACCGCGCATGCGCCGGCCGCACCCGCCTGCAGCGCGAGAAGCTGGGGATTCCCGAAGAAGAGACCGTTCCCCCCGCCGGCATTGATCGCCGTCGACGCGAACAGCCCGGTGGCCAGCGCTCCCCAGGTACCCCCCACGCCGTGAACCCCTACGACGTCCAGGGAGTCGTCATACCCGACCTTTGCCTTCATCATCACCGCGCCGTAGCAGANNGAACCCGAACCATCCGAACCAGAGGATGCCTGCGCCCAGCACGGTCATCGGAAGATTGTGGGGCGCCATGTTCTCCGCCCCGTGCCCCCGGCGCTTCCCCGCGACAAGGACCGCGGCAAGGGCGCTCGCCCCGGAAGTGATGTGGACCACCGTGCCCCCGGCGAAATCCAGTGCGCCGAGGTTCCGGATCCACCCGCCGATTCCCCACACCCAGTGGGCGACCGGGCAATAGACCAGAAGCGACCAGAGGCCGATGAACAGGAGAAAGGGGGCAAACTTGATGCGCTCCGCGAACGCTCCGGTGATGAGCGCCGGAGTGATGACGGCGAACATCGCCTGGTAGATCATGAAGGCCTGGTGGGGAACGGTCGCGACATAATCCGGGTAGGGATCCAGTCCCACCCCCCGGAGCGCGAACCAGGACAGGTCCCCGATGAACCCGGACACGTCCGGGCCGAAGGAGAGCGAGTAGCCGACGAAGAGCCACTCGACGCTCACCAGGGCGATCACGATCAACGATTGCATGATGGTTCCCAGGATGTTCTTCCTCCGGACCATCCCCCCGTAGAACAGCGCGAGGCCGGGGGTCATGAGCATGACCAGCGCAGCGGAAAGAAGAAGGAAAGCGGTGTCGCCCGTGTTCATGACGTATCCCTCCCTACCGTGATGGGTGCCGACGCGGGGGAAAGCGGCAATCGCCGTGCCAATCGCGGCACGCCTGGTATATCGGGAGGTTGCGCCCCCATCGGAGCGACGCGGCAGAGCATAAATGTCCAAAAGGAAACGTTTCTGTCGCATTCCATACCGATGGAGAGCGGTGCCGCTCCCGCCCGTTTCCCCGATCGTCGCCCTCCCCGGATTCCTCTTGGAAGGAGGAGTCGTTTGGGATAGAATTTCCCACCGCTGTCCGTCGCCCCACCATCTTTCCTTACGGCAAGGAGAGCACGATGACCGAACCCCTTTTCGCTTCCTGCATCCGCGGGGCAAAGGCCGTCCTGGCGCTCGCGAGGGATTCCCTTTCGGCCGCCATCGCACGCAGGGGTCCCGAAGGCTCCCTGGCGTATCCGGGAACGGCATACGAGATCCCGGTGGTCTTCGGACTGACGGATCTCAAGGTGACCACCCTCCGCGGGGCGGAACCGGCTCTCTCCCTGGCGGAAGGGATGATCCGGGATCGGCCTACCGCCGAAAACGCGCTGGACGCCGGAGCGGCGACGCTTCTGTGCGCGGACATCCTCGAGGCGCTGATCCACGCGGAGGGGACAACCTACCCCGCCCCGTGCGTGGGCTTCGTCCCGGACTCGGTCCTGCGGAAACTCGGGATCTTCATGGTGGACGGCTCCGTTCCGGGTGTCGCCGTGGTCGTCGGAAGGGCGTCGGACCCCGCCGTGGCGGCGTCCATGGTCAGGGATTTCCAGGAGGTCGGGCTCCTCGTCTTCCTCGCGGGGGACGTGGTGGCCCAGATGGAGGCCTCCGGCATCAAGATGGGGGAAGATTTCCGTACCTTCCCCTTGGGCCCCCTCCCGGCGGTCGTTCACGCCGTGAATTTCGCGGTCCGGGCGGGCCTCACCTTCGGGGGACTCGGCCGGGGACAGGCGGAGCCGATGCTTTCCTACCTCGCCACCCGCGTCAAGGCCTTCGTCTGCGCCCTGGGCCCCCTGGACGATCTTTCCCTGGCCATCGCGGCCGGCGCCATGAAAGCCGGATTCCCCGTTCTTTCCGACCAGGCCGTCCCCACGATCCCCGGGGCGCTGCTCGCCTGCCCGCCGGGAGAGGAGATGGTCCGGACCGGAATCGAGGCGCGGGGAATCAAGGCAAAGATCGTGAAAGTCCCCGTGCCGATCGCCTTCGGCCCGGCCTACGAGGGGGAGAGGATCCGCAAGGCGGACACCTACGCGGAGTTCGGGGGCGGCCGCACCGTGGCGTACGAACTCGTGGCGAGTGCACCCCTTTCCGAGGTCCGCGACCGGGAGATCCGTGTCGTGGGCCCCGACATCCCCGACCTGGAAAAGGGCGGCGCGCTTCCCCTGGGGCTCGTCGTTACGGTCGCGGGCGCCCGGATGCAGAAGGACTTCGAGTCCGTCCTGGAGCGGAGGATTCACCGGATCGTCAATTTCGGGGAAGGGACGATGCACGTCGCCCAGCGGGACACCACCTGGATCCGCATCTCCGACGAGGCGGTCGCCAGGGGGTTCCGCCTCGCGGACCTGGGGATGATGATCCACGCCAAGATGCTCTCCGACTTCGAGAACATCGTGGACAGGGTCGCGGTCACGATCCACACGAGGGAGGAGGACGTGCAGGCCGGGCTCGCGGGCGCAAGAACGGTCTACGCCGAACGGGACGCCCGGGCAAGGACATTGACCGACGATGCCGTCGGGGAGTTCTACTCCTGCACGCTTTGCCAGTCCTTCGCCCCGAACCACGTCTGCATCGTCACGCCGGAGCGGCTCGGCCTGTGCGGGGCGATCAACTGGCTGGACGGGAAAGCCGGGTATGAGATCACCCCGACGGGCCCGAACCAGCCCGTGACCAAAGGAGACGAGCTGGACCCCGTCAAAGGGGCCTGGGATGGGGTGAACGCCTTCGTCCGCGAGCACTCCCGGAACACCGTTCCCGGATTCAACCTCTACTCCATCATGGAGGCGCCGATGACCTCCTGTGGCTGCTTCGAGTGCATCCTTGCCCTCGTGCCCGAAGCCAACGGCTTCATGGTGGTCAACCGCGAGTATGCAGGCGCCGAGACCCCCTGCGGGATGGGGTTCTCCACGCTCGCGGGATCGGTAGGCGGCGGCGTTCAGACGCCGGGCTTCATGGGCGTCGGGAAGCAGTACCTGTTGAGCAGGAAGTTCCTGGCCGCCGAGGGCGGGCTCCCTCGCATCGTCTGGATGACGAAGGAGATGAAGGAGCAGCTCGGCCCCGCCCTGGCGAAACGGGCCGGCGAGATCGGGATGCCGGACCTTCTGGACAAGATCGCCGACGAGACGATCGCGGTGACGCCGGAACAGCTGAGGGAATATCTCGAGAAGGCAGGGCACCCCGCCCTTTCCATGAAACCGCTGGTATGACCGTCGTCAACCCGCAGCAGACCTTTCCGGGGAGGATCCTGGAGGTGACTCTCCCCGNNCCGCGATCGGGATCGAGATCCGGACGGGGGACGAGGACCTGCCCCCATCGCTGTCCCACGCCTTCGGGGGGAAGGGAACCGACCCGGCAACCCTCGCCAGGAATCTCGTGGAAGAGAGCGGCGCGCAATTTCTGTTCCTGTCGCTTGCGGGGTGCCACCCCGACCTGGGAGGCCACGCGGTGTCCCGGGGAGCCGGAATCGTCCGCGACGTTCTCGAGGCAGTCCCTTGCCCCGCGATCGTGGGGGGGTGCGGCGAAGAGGAGACGGACGCCTTGCTCTTCCCCGCCGTCGCGGAGGCCGCGCAGCGGCCTGTCTTCCTTTCCTACGCCGACGAGAAGAATTACCGGCTCGTCGCGGGGGCGGCGCTCGCCTACGGTCACGGCGTCGTCTCCTGGTCGCCGATCGACATCAACATGGCGAAGCAGGCGAACCTCCTGCTCGGGGACATCGGTGTGCCGCCCCACCGGGTCCTGATCGACCCCCTGACCGGGGGCCTGGGGTACGGTCTCGAGTACACGTACTCGATCGTCGAGCGGATCCGTCTGGCGGGGCTTTCGGGAGACGCGGCACTCGCCCGCCCGATCCTTTGCCACCTCGGCGACTCGTGGAAGGCCCGGGAGGCCCTCGACTCCGCCGAGGAGTCGTGGGGGGACGTGATCGCCCGGGGACGCCGGTGGGAGGAGGCGACCGCATGGGCTTGCCTCGCGGCGGGGGCCGACCTCCTCGTCTGCCGGCACCCGGACAACGTGAGGACCCTTCGCGGAATGGTCGGGGCCCCATGGCGCTGACCGCACTCGAGATCTACAAGCTCCTCCCGAAGACCAATTGCAAGGAGTGCGGGTTCCCCACCTGCCTCGCTTTCGCGATGCAGATCGCCGCGGGCAAGGCCGGGATCGATCNNGACCTTCTACCACCCGACCGCATTTGCGATCTCGGTATCCGACGCCCTGGACGACGACGCGCTCCGGGACCGGATCCGGCGGATCCGGTCTCTTTCCTTCGAGCGGATGGGGGAGACGCTGGCGGTCGACATGGTTGCCGTGCGGTGCGATTCGGGCGATCCCGCCCGGTTCGCCGCCGCCGCGGCCGCGGCGAAGGAGGGCGCAGGGAAGCCGCTCCTGCTGTCGGGACCGTGCGATGCCCTGGCCGCCGCCCTTCCCTCCCTGGGCCCAGACCGCCCCCTTCTCCCCCCCCCCGTAGGGGAAGGCGAAGCGGGGGCCAGGCTCGCCGCGTCCCACGGACTGCCCCTCGTCGTCCGCGCAAAAGGGATCGACGGTCTGGAGAAAGCCCTTGCCGCCGCACGCGCCGCCGGCGTGTGCGACCTCGTGGCCGACCCGATGCCGGCATCCCTTCCCGACGCGGTGTCCCTGTCGGTGTACCTCCGGCGGCTCGCGATCCTTCACCGCGCGCGGGAGGTCGCCTTCCCCACGGCATTCGACCTGGGGAACGGATTTCCCTCACCCTTCGCCGCCGCGTCTCTCCTCGTGCCGAAATACGGATCCCTTCTGGTGCTGGACTCGGACGACCCCGCCGACATCTTTCCCCTCCTCACGCTGCGGCAGAACATCTTCACGGACCCGCAGAAGCCCATCCAGGTGGAGGCGGGGATCNNCTGTCGGGAAAGATCGAGGAGCTGTCGGGGTGGCGGGTCCTCGTGGGGCCGCAGGAATCGTCCGCGCTCCCCTCCTACCTCCGGCGGCTGCCGCCCGCCGCCTTCGGCCGCGCCGATGTCTGAACCGAAGCCGGGAACCCTCCGTTTCCTCCCCGAAGACGTTTCCGTGTCCGTGGCGCCCGGGGAGACGATCCTCCGCCACGCGATCCGGGCCGGCGTGCCCCTTCTCTCCCCGTGCGGCGGGGAGGGCAGGTGCGGGAAGTGCCGCGTCATCATCTCCGGGGAGGCGGCAGGCGGGGATGACCCCGGGGTCCTCTCCGAGGCGGAGCTGTCGGCGGGCGTCCGGCTCGCCTGCCGCTGCCACCCATCTTCGGGGACGCTCACCGTCACCGTCCCCCCCGGGAGCCGCCCCGCGAGGCTAGCCGCCTACCTGGAAGGCCGGGACGCTGCCGGAGACGAGCCGTTCCTCCCCCTCCACGCGGCGACGGGGGGGAGAAGACCTCTCGGGGTGGCCCTCGACCTCGGGACGAGCACCCTCGCGGGTGCGCTGATCGACCTCTCCGACGGACGCCTGATTGCCCGGGCCGCCGCCGACAACCCCCAGATGCCGTTCGGAGAGGACCTGATCTCGCGGATCGTCTACGGAGAGGAGCACGAGGGCGGTTTCGCCCTCCTCCGGCAGCTGCTCGTGGCGGGCGTGGAGAAGGTGATCGCCGCGCTGCTCGGGTCGGGACCCGCGGAAGGGGAGATCGTGGAGGTGACCGCGGCCGGCAATACCGTCATCACGCACATCCTCTTTGGCGCCTCCCCCGCG
>DOTC01000142.1 GCA_003513855.1 Deltaproteobacteria bacterium
TCAAGGACGACGTCCGCGAGGTGGCCGAGGGATACGAGTGCGGCCTCGGGCTGGAAAACTACAACGACATCAAGGTGGGCGACCAGATCGAGGCGTTCGTGATGGAGAAGGTTGCCGAGACCCTTTCGTAGACGATTGCCGTGGGACGGGGCGGCGGAGGCATGCTGGTCGCGGTGCTGGTGGCCGACCTTTTTTTTCCCGCGTCCGAATCCCTCAAGGACAAGCGAAGGCGGCTGAGCGGGCTGACGGGACGGATCCGGGCGGGGTTCCCGGTCTCCGTGGCCGAGGTCGGACTCCAGGACCTGAGGCAGCGGGGAAGGATCGGGGTCGCCCTCGTATCTACGGACTCCCGCCTGGCCCGGTCGATCCTGGACCGGATCACGGACATGGTCGGAAGAGACGGGGAAATCGAGATGACCGGGCGTCGGATCGAGATCCTCCATATGGATGACGAGGAAGCATGAAAGGACGCGGAGACCGTCCGGCACGCGTGGCGGAAAGGATCCGGGAAGAGATCTCCCTGATCCTCCAGCACAGGGTGAAGGACCCCGGCCTGGACGGGGTCACGGTCACCGATGTCACCATGACCGGCGACCTGAAGATCGCACGGGTCCACTACTCCGTTCGCGGGGGAGAAGAGGAGCGCATCGCGGCCCGGGACGCGCTTCGCCGTTCCCGGGGGTACATCCGGAAAGAGCTTGGCGGAGCCCTCCGGATGCGGTACTCCCCCGAGGTGACCTTCCATTACGATACCTCCTTCGAGAAAGGGATCCGGATCGACGCCCTTCTGCGGAGGGCTGCGGAGGAGAGCTCCGGTGAGGAATGACCTGGGGGCGATCTGCCGGCTCTTCCGGGAGAAGGACCGGTTCCTGATCGCGTGCCACGAGAACCCGGAGGGCGACGCCATCGGGTCGGAACTGGCGCTTGCCCTTGCCCTCCGGAAGATGGGAAAGACGGCGACGGTGGTGAACTCGGACCCCGTTCCCGGGAACCTGGCGTTTCTTCCGGCCGCCGACACGATCGTGCCGGATGCGGAGGGATCGGCCCACGACGTGGCCGTCGTCGTCGACTGCGGGTCACTCGAGCGAACCGGGCGGGTCCAGACCGAGCTGCGGAAGTGTCCGATCCTGGTGAACATCGATCATCATTCCACCAACGACGCGCAGGGAGAATATTGCCTGATCGACGCCGAAGCCGCGGCGACCGGGGTCCTGGTTCACCGCATCCTCGTCGCTCTCGGGATCGGGATCGACCGGGACATCGCGGCGAACATCTACGTGGCGATCCTGACGGACACCGGCTCTTTCCGATATTCGAACGCATCCCCGGAAGCGTTTTCCATCGCCGGCGAAATGGTGCGGATCGGGGTCGATCCCTGGGAGGTGGCGGAAAAGGTCTACGAGACACAGACCGCGGGGAAACTCGGACTGCTCGGGCGGGTCCTCGGATCCCTGGAACTCGCGGCGGGGGGCAGGGTTGCCGTGGTCACGACGAGAAAGAAGGACCTCCGCGATTTTTCCGCCACGAAGGACCATCTCGAGGGGTTCATCAATTATCCCCGCTCCATCGCCGGCGTGGAAGTCGCCGTGGCGTTCCGTGAGGAGGATGACGGGGAGTTCCGCGTGAGCCTTCGCTCCAAGGGGAGGGTCGACGTGTCCGCCGTTGCCGCCGCGCTCGGAGGCGGAGGGCACCGCAACGCGGCGGGGTGCACCGTCCGGGGGTCGCTGGACGAGGTCAAGAACCGGGTCTTCGGCTTGCTGGAAGCCTCCCTTCCGTGAATCCGGCCGACGGCGTGATCGTCCTGGACAAGCCGGCCGGGATCACCTCCTTCAAGGCCGTGGAACGCGTGGGGCGCCTGTTCCGGGGAAGAAAGTGCGGCCATGCGGGAACCCTCGACCCGCTTGCCACCGGCGTGCTCCCCGTCTGCGTGGGCAGGGCCACCAAGATCGCGGGATATCTCGCGGCCCAGGAGAAGGAGTACGACGTCTTCTTCCGGTTCGGGGTCGAAACGGACACCGGCGACTCCACGGGGAGGGAAATCGGCGGCACGCCGGGGAAGGTCGCGGAGGAGGATGCCGTGAAGGCCGCGGTCGCCGGCATCGTGGGAGAGTGGGAGCAGATCCCCCCTGCCTATTCGGCGATCAAGGTGGCCGGGACCCGTGCGTACACGCTCGCGCGGCAGGGGAAGAAGGTCACGCTCGCGGGAAGGAAGGTGACCGTGCACGAGGCCAGGGTCCTCTCGTGGTCGCAGGAAGGATTCCGGGCGTTCCTGCGTTGCTCGAAAGGGTTCTACGTGCGGGCCCTGTGCAGGGACCTGGGGATCGTCCTCGGGGTTTCGATGACCGTCTCTGCTCTCCGTCGCCTGAAGAGCGGCCCCTTCCGGATCGAGGACTCGATCACGCTTGCGGACCTCGTTGNNAGCCGTCCGCCACGGAAAATCGCCCGCCCCCTGGCTCGATGGGAAAGAAGAGGGGCAGGAGGAGGGTGTCGTGGTCCTCACCTCCGGGGAGGAAGGGCCTGTTGCACTGGTGGAGCGGGTGGCCCCCGGCACCTGGAAAATCCTGCGGGGCATATGAATTTACTTCCCCCGGATGATATGGTATAAAATAGAAAAATCAGCGCCAAATCAAGGTTCCGTGATCATGGAAAAAGAGAAGGAAGGGGAGAAATGAGCGCAGTGACGGAGAAGAAAAAGGACGTCATCGGTAAATTCCGCCTGCACGGATCGGACACCGGCTCACCCGAGGTACAGATTGCGCTCCTTACGGAGCGGATCAACATGATCACGGACCATCTGAAGACGCACTCCAAGGATTTCAATTCGCGTCGGGGATTATTGAAGCTGGTCGGGCAGAGGAGGCGCCTGCTCGACTACCTGAAATCGAGGGAGTCGCTCCGGTACAAAGCAGTTGTGGAAGCGCTCGGCCTGCGCAAGTAGTCAGGGAATCCTATCCACAAGAATCCGCTCCGCAGGGAGCCCCCAGGAAGGACATAACGACAAGTGGGAAACGTGTACGAAACGGAACTTTCAGGAAGAACATTATTGATTGAAACCGGCGCGTTAGCCAAGCAGGCGGGCGGGTCGGCCGTGGTTACGTACGGAGAGTCCGTGGTCCTGGTGACCGCATGCGTATCCGAAACGGCGCGCCCCGGCATCGACTTCCTCCCCCTTGTCGTGGATTATGTGGAGAAGACGTTCGCCGTCGGGAAGATCCCCGGCGGCTTCTTCAAGAGAGAAGGGCGCCTGTCCGAGTTCGAGATCCTCACCTCCCGGATGATCGACCGGCCGATCCGGCCCCTGTTCCCGAAAGGGTTCACCAACGAGATCCAGGTCATCGCCACGGTCCTCTCGGCCGACAAGGAAAACGACACCGCGGTGCTTGCCATGATCGGGGCCTCCACGGCTCTTTCCCTCTCCGAGATCCCTTTCGAGGGGCCCATTGCGGGTGCCCGGGTCGGGAGGATCGACGGGGAACTCGTTTTCAACCCGCGGATTCCCGACCTCGCGCGCAGCGACCTCAACATCTTCGTTGCGGGCAGCAGGGACGCGATCCTGATGGTGGAAGGGGAGGCCTCGGAGGTGTCCGAAGAGGAGGTTCTTGACGCGATCCTCTTCGCGCACCGATCCCTGGCGCCCGTCCTGGAGCTCCAGGAGACGATGACCCGCGAGCGGGGAAAGCCGAAGCTGGCCTTCGAGAAGAAGATGCTCGGCGAGGAGGATCTGCGCAAGATCGCGGAGGTGGCGGAGAGAGACCTTGTGGCGGCCTACGGGATCCTGGGCAAGCAGGAGCGGCGCAAGCGAGTCGAGGAGATCGCCGAGGCGGCACGCAACGTGTTTTCCGAGGAGGAGCGCCTGGAGAAAGCGAACCTCATCGCGGGAGCCTTCCGGGACATCGAGAAGAAGATCGTCCGCGGGAAGATCCTCTCCGAGAGGCGCCGGATCGACGGGCGCGGCCTCGAGGATGTCCGCTCCATCACCAGCCAGGTCCGGGTGCTCCCTCGCACCCACGGGTCCGCCATCTTCACGCGCGGGGAGACGCAGGTTCTCGTCACCTCGACGCTGGGAACCTCCCAGGACGAGCAGCGGATCGACTCCATTCTCGGCGATTCCACGAAGGCCTTCATGCTCCACTACAACTTCCCCCCCTTCAGCGTGGGCGAGGTGAAGATGCTCCGCGCACCGGCGCGCCGCGAGGTCGGACATGGGGCGCTCGCCGAGCGAGCGGTGTCGAAGGTTCTCCCCGACGAGCTCGAATTTCCCTACACCATCCGCATCGTGTCCGAGGTGCTCGAGTCCAACGGCTCCTCGTCGATGGCGACCGTGTGCGGAGCGTCCCTTTCGCTGATGGACGCGGGGGTCCCGACGAAGGGGAGCGTCTCCGGAATCGCCATGGGGCTGATCAAGGAGGGGGACCGGGTCGCCGTTCTCTCCGACATTCTCGGGGACGAGGACCACCTCGGGGACATGGACTTCAAGGTGGCCGGGACCGGAAAAGGGGTCACGGCGATCCAGATGGACATCAAGATCGGGGGCGTGAGCCGGGAAATCATGCTGTCGGCCCTTCGTCAGGCCCGGGAAGGGCGGCTCTTCATTCTCGACAGGATGAACGCCGTCCTCGACAAACCACGCCCCGAGCTTTCCCCGTACGCGCCGCGCATCTACGTGATGCATGTCAAGCCCGACAAGATCCGGGAGATCATCGGACCGGGAGGGAAGGTGATCCGCGGCATCCAGGAGCAGACCGGGGTCAAGATCGACATCGAGGACGACGGGACCGTGAAGATCGCCGCCGTGGACGCGGAGTCCGCGAAGGCGGCCATCACCATCATCGAGGGGATCGTGCAGGTGGCGGAGGTCGGGAAGGTCTACGAGGGAAAAGTGCGGCGCATCATGGAGTTCGGCGCGTTCGTGGAACTCTTCCCCGGCACCGACGGCCTCCTTCACATCTCCCAGATCAGCAGGAACCGGGTCCGGGCCGTGTCCGACATCTACAAAGAGGGCGACGAGGTGACGGTGCGGGTCCTCGAGATCGACCGGGACGGGAAGATCCGCCTGACGCACAAGGAGTTCGAGAAGGAAGGAGAGAACCCCGGCACGGAGGCCGCCGATGATGCCGGCCCGACCGGCGGGGAGAGCGGCGCGAAACGCCCGGAGAAGCGGACCGGCGGAGGGGATCGCGGGGATCGCGACCGGGAGCGTGGAGGCCGGAGGCAAGGGAGGCGGTAGGTGCCGGCGGGCGCGATGTCATGACGGTCGCGAAAACGGTCCTCGACAACGGCGTTACCATCCTCAGCGAGAACGTCCCGCATCTCCGCTCCGCCACCGTGGGGGTCTGGATCTCCGTGGGCTCCCGGGCCGAATCCCCCCCCGACAACGGGATCGGCCATTTCATCGAGCACATGCTGTTCAAGGGGACTGCGCGACGCAGGGCCCTCGATATCTCCCGGGAGATCGAATCCGTCGGCGGGACCATGAACGCCTATACCGATCGGGAGTACATCTTCTTCTTCGGGAAGGTCCTGACGAAGAATTTCCCCCTGGTCGCCGACCTCCTTTCCGACATCTATCTGAATTCCCTGTTCGACGGCCAGGAGCTTGACCGGGAGAAGGGCGTCGTCCTCCAGGAAATCTTCATGGTCGAGGACAGCCCCGAGGAGCTGATGCACGACTTCTTCCACGAGTCCTACTGGGGAGGGCACCCGCTGGGACTGCCGATCCAGGGGACGTCCGGAAACATCGCCGCATTCACGAGGGAGCGCGTCACGGAATATTTCCGGGACCGGTTCTGGCGGCGCGGGGTGGTCATTTCCGTCGTGGGGAACGTGCCCCACGAGCGTGTCGTGGCCGAGTTCGAACGGGCGATCGGATTCCTGAATCTCGGGGAGCGCCATGTCCCCGAGCCTCCTCCGGTCCCGCAGCGCGGGGTGTTTCTCCGGAAGAGGCCGATCGAGCAGGTCCACCTGTGCCTGGGCGCCCCCGGGGTCTCCCGGGTGAGCGGGCGGAGGTACGAAGCACACGTTCTCAACGCCGTCCTGGGCGGCAGCATGAGCAGCCGGCTCTTCCAGGAGATCCGGGAGAAGCGGGGCCTTGCCTATTCCGTCTTCTCCTCCCTCTCCGCCTACGCCGATACGGGGATCCTGAAGATCTGCGCAGGCACGACCCCCGACAAGGCCGGGGACGTGCTGGAGGTGACCGGCGAGATCCTCTCGGATCTCGCGGCGGGCCGGTTCGGCGAGGAGGAGGTTGTCCTGGCCAAGGAGCTGATCAAGGGGAGCATCCTCCTGAGCATGGAAGACGCCGCGTTCCGCATGACCAGACTGGCGGTCGGCGAGATGTTCCTCGGCCGGTACGAGGAGGTCGAGGAGGAGATCCGGCGGGTGGACGAGGTGACCCCGGACAGGGTGAGGAAGCTCGCCGCCACCATGCTTCGACGGGAGCATTTTTCGCTTGCCGCGGTAGGCGACCTGGCGGACGCGTCCGCGCTTTCCTTCTGACGGATGGCGGCCTCCCTGTCGATCCCCGTCTGTTTCGTTCGCGAGAGCGGCAGGGACCTGCTGCCCGCCTATCAGACGGAGGGCGCCTCGGGGATGGATCTGCGGGCCGACATCGAGGGGGAGCTGATCATCCCCTCCCTGGGCCGGGCGCTCGTCCCGACCGGGATTTCGGTGGCGATTCCCCCCGGGGTGGAAGGGCAGGTGCGTCCCCGGAGCGGGCTGGCGGCACGGCACGGCGTTACATGCCTGAACTCGCCCGGGACCATCGACTCCGATTACCGGGGCGAGATCCGCGTGATCCTGGTCAATCTGGGCGCCGAGCCGTTTTCCGTCGGACGCGGCGACCGGATCGCGCAGCTCGTCTTCACCCCCGTCGCCCGGGCGACGTGGCGGGAGGTGGAAACCCTCGATCCGACTCCTCGGGGCGAGGGGGGATTCGGGCATACCGGATAGGGGAGGGTGACGTGATCGAGAGGTACACAAGGCCCGGGATGGCCCGGGTCTGGGAGCCTGGGAACCGCTACCGGATCTGGCTCGAGATCGAGATTCTCGCCATGGAGGCGATGGTCCGGAAAGGGTTCATTCCCGCCGACGTCCTCGCGAGGGTCCGGAGGAGCGCGGCGTTCGATATCCCGCGGATCGACGAGATCGAGAAGGTGGTGAAGCACGACGTCATCGCGTTCCTCACCTCTGTTGCCGAGCACGTCGGGGAGGACTCCCGGTACCTCCACGTCGGGATGACAAGCTCCGACGTCCTCGACACCTCCTTCGCCGTGCAGATGCGCCAGGCTCTCACGCTTCTCCTCCGGGAGGCGAAGAAGGTCTTCGAAGTCCTCAAGAAGCGCGCGTTCGAGCACAAGGACACGGTGATGATCGGGCGCACCCACGGGATCCACGCCGAGCCGGTGACGTTCGGACTCAAGATGGCCCTGTGGGCCGACGAGATGCGCCGGAACATCGCCCGTCTCCGGCGCGCCCGGGAGGTGGTGTCGGTGGGGAAACTCTCGGGGGCCGTCGGCACGTTCGCCAGCATCGACCCTTCGGTGGAAGAGTACGTCTGCCGGAAGCTCTCCCTGCGGCCCGCCCCCGTATCGACCCAGGTCGTCCAGCGGGACCGTCACGCCGAGGTGTTCGCCACGATCGCCATCGTCGGATCCTCCCTCGAAAAATTCGCGACCGAAATCCGGCACCTGCAGAGGACGGAAGTCCGGGAGGTCGAGGAGTTCTTTTCGGAAGGGCAGAAAGGATCGTCGGCGATGCCCCACAAGCGGAACCCGATCCTGTCCGAGAACCTGTGCGGCCTCGCGCGGCTCCTCCGGGGATACGCCCTCACCGCCCTCGAAAACGTGCCGCTGTGGCACGAGCGCGATATCAGCCACTCCTCGGCCGAGAGGGTGATCGGGCCGGACGCCACCATCGTGCTCGATTTCGCCCTCGCGCGCTTCCGCGGCCTCATGGAGACCCTGGTCGTGCACCCGGACCGGATGGAGAAGAACATCGCCCGGACCCACGGCCTGCTCTTCTCCCAGCGGGTCATGCTGGCGCTCGCCGCACGGGGCCTGTCGCGCGAACGTGCCTACGAAATCGTGCAGAAGTCGGCCATGGAGGCGTGGCGGAAAGAGAAGGACCTCGCCGGCCTGTTGTGGAAGGACCGCGAAGTCCGGTCACGGCTTAGCCGGGAGGAGTTCCGGGAACTGTTCGACAGAAAACAGTACCTGAGAGCCGTCGACGCCATCTTCGACCGCGTGTTCTGAGGAGAGCCGACCGGACGGAGGGGATCCCGACTCGTCCGCGGACTGGCGGCCGAAGACGGGTTCCGTAATACAATGAAGGAATCCGACGGGGAAGCGTGAGGGGCATGGTTCCGGAGATACATGAAGAATGCGGGATTTTCGGGGTGTACGGCCACACGGAAGCCTCGAACCTCGTCTACCTCGGCCTGTACGCTCTCCAGCACCGGGGACAGGAGAGCGCGGGGATCGCCTCCTCGGACGGGGAGGTCATCATCTTCCACAAGGGGATGGGGCTGGTCGCCGACATCTTTTCCGAGGAGATCCTCGCGAAGCTTCCCGGCAATCTCGCCATCGGGCACGTCCGCTACTCCACGACCGGGACCTCCGAGCTGAAGAACGCGCAGCCCTTCGTCGTGGATTTCGAAAGCGGCTCCATCGCCATCTCCCACAACGGGAACCTGGTCAACGCCCAACGGCTGAAGAGAGGCCTCGAGGTGGAAGGGTCGATCTTCCAGTCGACGATGGACACGGAAGTCATCGTCCATCTGATCGCCCGGTCGCGGCTCGAGAGGATCGAGGACCGGATCGTGGACGCCCTGTCCCGCGTGCGGGGGGCGTATTCGCTCGTCTTCCTGACCCGGGACAAGCTCATCGGGGTGAGGGACCCGCACGGGATCCGGCCTCTCGTGTTCGGAAAGATCAAGGGGGGGTACGTCCTC
>DOTC01000178.1 GCA_003513855.1 Deltaproteobacteria bacterium
CAGGACGGTGGGCGTTCCGCCCCCGAAGTAGACGGTGTCGGCGGCGGCGGCATCTTCCGGGAACCGATCCCGGAGCAGGGTTGTCTCTCTTTCGAGGAGGTCGCGGAACTCCTGGATCGCGGGGGGTTGGGCCTCCACCGAGTAGAAATCGCAATAGGAGCACTTTCGCAGGCAGAACGGGATGTGCAGATAGATTCCCCTCACCGCCTTATTTTCCCCCCGGGAGGGGCATCCCGCCAAGAAGGAAACGGGACATTCCTGTTGTTTGAATAGTTTTCCGTTTTCGAGCATCCAATCTTCAGGCGCAGGCGATCCGTACCGGCTGCCTCACGAAAAAGGAGAGTGCCATGAACAAGGGATCGGAGAAGAGGAAGTTGCTGATCAAGATCATCGGGGCGGCAGCTCTCGCGGTTGTTTTTGCCTCGGTGCTCTCCTCGGTCCCGGACAACAAGCTGGCCTGGCAGGGCCCACTGGTCATGGGTACGCTCCTCCTGCCGAAACCGAATCCCGCGTATATCGTCCCCCACGATCTGCGGGTCAATTCCGATTCGATGTTTTCCCTCCTCTCATTCCTGTCGGTGATGGGCATCCTCGGCCTCGGAGGGAAGTGGTTTTTCTCGAAGCCGGCCCCGAGGAAGATGGTGGACAAGGTGGTGCATCCCCTGGTCTTCCCCTGACAGGGTCCGCGGAAAACGGAACCGCCGTTCACCCTGCTGCCCCGAGGGGGATACTCCCCCTTGACAGGCGGGCAGGCTTTGCGATATTGCTATCCTGTTACTGAATAGCCATTCATTTTCTGCTTCGCCTCGAACCGCATTTCCTTCCGGGAGGTGGGCATCATGTTTCCGAAAATCCGCCGGGTTGCCGTGCTGGGGGCAGGCGTCATGGGGTCGGGGATCGCCGCCCATCTGGCCAACGCAGGGATCCCCAGCCTGATGCTGGATATCGTCCCGCCCGCCCTGGGCGACGACGACAGGAAGAAGGGGCTGACGGAAAAGGATCCGGCGTTTCGCAACCGGTTCGCCGCGAACGGGCTCGAGGCGATCCGGAAGAGCCGGCCCGCGCTTCTCTACTCCGGAAAGGATCTCGGCCTCATCTCGATCGGCAACTTCGACGACGATCTCCCGAAGGCTGCGGAGTGCGACTGGATCGTCGAGGTGGTGACGGAAAACCTCGCCATCAAGAAGGCGCTCTACGACCGGATCGAGGCGGTCTGGAAGGCCGGGACGGTCGTCACCTCCAACACCTCGGGGATCTCCATCTCCCGGATGATGGAGGGACGCTCGAAGGAGTTCCGCCGGCATTTCCTCGTGACCCATTTCTTCAATCCCGTCCGGTACATGAAGTTGCTCGAGCTCGTCCCGGGCGAGGACACCGATCCGGAGATCCTTCGGGGCATCGCCGAGTTCGGGGAACGCAGGCTGGGAAAGGGGATCGTCTTCGGGAAGGACACCCCCAACTTCATCGGCAACCGCATCGGCGTCTTCGCGATGATGTACGCGATGCACGCGATGGTGGAGGACGGCCTTACGATCGAGGAGGTGGACAGGATCCTGGGACCGGCGACGGGGCGGCCGAAGTCCGCGGCGTTCGGTACCGCCGACCTCATCGGGATCGACACGGCCCTTCACGTGTCCGACAACGTCTACAGCAACCTGCCCGACGATCCCCAGCGGGAGACGTTCCTCCCGCCGCCGTTCGTGAGCGAGATGGTCAAGCGCGGCTGGCTCGGCCGGAAGGCCAAGGGCGGGTTTTTCAAGATGGAGGGGAAGGGCGAGGAGAAGAAGATGTTCGTCCTCGACTACCAGGCGCTCGACTACCGGCCGACCACGAAGGTCAGCTACCCGTCGCTCGACGCCGCGAAGGGGGAGGATGACGTGGGGGCGAGGATCCGGAAGGTGACGGAAGGCGACGACAAGGCCGCCGCGTACGCCTGGAAGGTCCTCTCCGAGACCCTCCTGTACTCGGCGAAGCGTATTCCCGAGATCGCCGACGACGTGTTCAACATCGACAACGCGATCAAGTGGGGGTTCAACTGGTCGCTCGGCCCCTTCGAGACGTGGGACGCCATCGGCGTGGCGGAATCGGTGTCCCGGATGCGGAAGGAGGGGAAGAAGATCCCGGAAAACGTGGAGAAGATGCTTGCCGATGGGAACGCGTCGTTCTACCGCAGGAAAGACGGCGAACTCTCGTACTACGATTTCGGAAGCGCGGCGTACGTCCCCGCCCCCGTGTCGCCCGACGTCATCTTCCTGCCTGCCCTCAAGGATCGGAACAAGGTGGTGAGGAGGAACCAGGGGGCCACGCTGATCGACATCGGCGACGGGGTCCTGTGCCTCGAGTTCCACACCAAGATGAACGCGATCGACGGCGACACCCTCTCGATGATGAACGAGGGCGTCGCGCTCGCCGAGAAGGAGTTCGCGGGGATGGTGATCGCCAACCACGCGGAGAACTTCTGCGTCGGCGCGAACCTGATGCTCGTCTATATGGAGGCGCAGAACAAGAACTTCGCGAACATCGAGACGATGATCCGGGAGCTCCAGAACTCCTGCATGCGGCTGCGCTACTCGGAAAAGCCGGTCGTGGCCGCCCCGGCGGGGATGACTTTGGGAGGGGGAGCGGAGATCTGCCTGGGGGCGGACCGGATCCGGGCCGCCGCCGAGACGTACATGGGGCTCGTGGAAGTGGGTGTCGGGCTCCTCCCGGCGGGAGGGGGGACGAAGGAGATGGTGATCCGGCACCTCGATGGGATCCCGGACGGGGTGGCGGCGGATCCGCTCCCCTTCCTCCGGAAGGCGTTCGAGACG
>DOTC01000185.1 GCA_003513855.1 Deltaproteobacteria bacterium
TTCGTGCTTGCCTCGTGGCCGGTGAAGAGATTTCCCTCGATTGTCTTGAAGCTGATCTTCCAGGCGTTGTAGCGCACAGCGTGGAGGTCGCCGCTGTCCGTGAAGTAGAAGAACTCGTGGCGCGGTCCTTTGGCAACTTCCCCCTTGAAGTACGGCAGGAAGTTGTAGCCGTCGAGATGGTCCTTGAAGGTCTTGTCGCCCACCTTCATGCCCTTGAGCAGTTTCTCCTTCACGTTCGGGTCACCGGCGCCGGCGAGAAGGGTCGGCATCCAGTCCTCGGAAGCCGTGATCTCNNCTTCACCGAGCGCTCCATGAAGTCGAGCGACCGGCGTACCAGCTCTTCCTCGACATTTTCCATGTTGACCTTGGCCGCTGGATCCATTCCCGGATGCGGCGGCAGCGGACCGCCGTCGGCGATCGTCTGCTTTCCAACCCGGCCCCAGCGGGGGTCGGTGGTGGGATCGTCCTTGTCGCTCGCCTTGCTGTCCACGATGTTGCGCGGCCCGAAGTGTGCGCGGAACTCGGGGCTCTTCGGGTAGCTCCCCTCGTACGGCTCCTGCATGGCATTCAGATGGTAGAGAATCCCGTAGAACTCATCGAAGCCGTGCACCGTGGGCAGGAATTCGTTGCGGTCACCGAGGTGGTTCTTACCAATCTGCCCGGTCGCGTAGCCCATGGGCTTCAACAGTTCGGCGATCGTCGGATCCTTCGCCTGAACGCCCTGTTTGGCGGCCGGCAGACCGACCTTCAACAGGCCCGTACGGAACGGCGTCTGCCCAAGGATGAAAGCGGCGCGACCCGCCGTGCAGGATTGCTGCGCATAGTAGTCGGTGAACAGTGCCCCTTCCTTGGCGATGCGGTCAATGTTGGGCGTGCTCCCGCCCATCATTCCGCGGTGATACGCGCTGATATTCCAGGTGCCCAGGTCGTCCGTCATGATGACGAGAATGTTGGGCTTGCCCGACTGGGCGTGGGCGGTAACAGTTGACAACGCTATGACGGCGACGGCGAACAGGCACGTCATGGTTCGTTTGATGAGGGTTGACGTGAGGAACTGCCATCGTGTTGGAACGACTCTTTGTATCCCTTCCATGAGCGTTCTCCCTTCCCGACGAATCTGCCCAACGTGCAATGCAACGCCGTGCTCCCGATGGATGGTTGCCTCTATGTCTTGATTGAACTCTGTTCACACCTCCTCTTCCGGGAATTCCAGTAACGCAATGAATAGCAAGGGCGCGGCCGAGATGGCTCCAGGTCGTGTTGCCTTGCGGAATAATCAGCCATATTCTGCAAGTACACGTGGCGGTTACGATAGATGCGTAAATAATATGCCTAAATCTGTTGATGTTGCAACGCACAGTGGAGATGCAGACAGGGAAAAAAAATAACCGCTGCGTTATGGGCAGCAGGGGGATTTGTATGGAGTGGAAGAACCGGGAATAAATGGTGCGGGAAAAGGGGGTCGAACCCTCACGGGCTTGCGCCCACGGGATTTTGGGTCGGATCAAGAAGGGACGGGTATTATAGGCAGGGTCTATTGCACATTTTACTACACAGTCGACAGGGGGGGCCGGTCAGGGGGCACCCGCTCTTCAGCGCCCCCTCCAACCGGTCGTTATATGTCTAAAACATTTCTTGACCTATTTACGATCCCCCTTGGGAGGGGACGGAAATAATGCATAAGGGGTTTTTGGTTCCTGATCCGGCGGCACGTACGCCGGAGCGGCCTCCCCACCCGGACCAAGGTATCGGATAAATTGATAGAGGGCCTTCAAATCCTCCGCATGCATTTTGTTCAGATTGAACCACGGCATCGGCGGCCTGGTCTTGAGGGTTCGCGCAATTGCCACCCATTGCTCTTCGGTCATCCCTTTGACAAAGAGCCGCAAGTTGGGCGCGTAGGTCGTTCCCCATGGCCCACGCCATCCTAACCGGTCCCCCGTAAGCCACAGATTTTCCGCAACCTTTCCCTCCGAAAGCAGGTATCCCGGTGTGTGGCAGTCGTTGCACCCGGAGGTCATCGACAGATAGCGCCCCCGATCCACCTGTTTCATGTCGAAATCCGCAGCATGTTTTTTCGATGCAGCCATGTCCGCATGAGCCCATTCGATGACGGGGAACCCGAAGATCACCATGACCAGCAATAGAACCGTCCTGCGCGTCAGATCCATTTCGGCATCCCTCCTCCCTGTAGCTAATACATTTTCGGCTACGTGACTATTGCCATGGGCCGTTACGCGAAAGGTTATTACACTAAGATCAGGGTGGCCCGGACTGAGGGGGCAGGTCAAGGGTAACCTCCTCCCCTGAATCCTCTCCAACTTCACAAGGGATTTCCGGCGTCAACAGCAGATCCGAAAACCCCCACCGCACCCCGAAATAGTCGAATGTTTGCAAGGGGTTTGCGGTCCGTGCGGCTTTCCTGAAAAGCATTAACACATCTCGGGAAGAACCTTAGATGGCTTGAACGAATCTAACATAAAGGAGGAAGCCTGACACTTATTGGGAGGTGATCTATGCGATTTCTCGGGGAGCCGTGTCGCCCCTCGGCCCAATGAGATTTTTGTCAGGATAAGGAAGGGGGGGCGTGGGGCACAACCAACACTCAGCAGATTTAGGATGATACCGTCAGATGCAACCTATAAGGAGATAACTATGTATATTGTTGTCGAGCACACGATTACGAATCCGGATGTATTCTTTGGACTTGCCTCGAGAGTCGCCGAAGCACCTTCGGGAATCAATGCACTCCAGTTTTTCCCAAGTGTGAGCAAAGATCGGGCGGTCTGTCTTTGGGAAGCCAAGTCGATAGACGCTTTGAAGGGCTTCTTGGAACACTTGACTGCTCAGAGCAGTCGTAACACCTACTACACGGTGGATAGCACAAAAGCGATGGGTCTTCCGAGCAAGAAATCTGCGGCGTAACCGGAAAATCTCTTTGGGCCGGTGTGACACGGCACCGGCTCAGTTTTTCCACATTCCGAAAACCCACCCCATACCACTCATCCGGGATCTATTATTTGGCCCCAAAAACGGCTGCGCCCCACCTTCACCAGCATGCGGGATTAGGATTCCCACCACAATGCTCTACCCAGCTGAGCTAAGGGCGCGTCCGAGAGAAAAGTCCTCATGCTGCAAGGGATTTCCGGCGTCAGCAACGTATCCGAAAAACCCCCTTGTCACCCCGAAAAAACCGGTTGTTTGCGCGGGTTTTGCAGTCCGTTCAGACTCCGCCCATTCTTTTCCTCGCAAGGCGCGGCACCGGAAAATCTGCGCAAATTGTAGCTTCACTCTTCCCGGGCTTGACAGTTTGAAACGCGATTGAAAGAATCGCCGTCATGATCCCGCAGCGTGCTCGTACCACGCTCGCCGCAAGCTGCATCATCCACTTCCTGCACGACGGATGCTCCGATCTGCTGTACGTTCTCTTCCCCGTATGGGCTCGCGAGTTCTCCCTCTCCTTCGTGCAGGTCGGCCTGCTGCGCACCGGATACTCTGGCGCCCTCGCCCTTTTCCAGGTCCCGGCGGGATACCTGGCGGACCGCTGGGGCGAGCCTCGAATCCTGACCGCCGGAACATTCCTCACGGCCGTCGGTTTTTTCTGCGTAGGCACCGCGGAAGGTTTCGTTCCGCTCCTCTTGTTTCTGATGATCGGCGGCCTGGGCTCCAGCACCCAACATCCATTATCCTCCTCGTTGGTCTCCCGTGCCTATGAGGCGGGGCGCCGCCGCGTGGCCATCGGTACGTACAACTTCTCGGGGGATCTGGGCAAGGTGACTTGGCCGGCCTGCGTGGCCTTTGTCACTGCGTGGGCCGGCTGGCGCTGGGCTGCACAGGGCATCGGGCTGGTCGTCCTGGCCACCGCGGTCGGCATCTTCTTCCTCTTAGCGTCGCTGGTGGGGGGTCCCGCGGATCCTCAAGCAACTTCGGCCGCCGACCGCGGTGGCAACGGGTGGGGAATCCGGAACGCGCGGGGCTTCTCGCTGCTCTCCACTATCCACGCCATCGACAACGGGTCACGAACCGTCTTTCTCACCTTCTTGCCGTTCCTCTTGCTCGGCAAGGGCGCGAGGATGGATCTGATGTGGCTGGCGTTGGGGCTGACCTTTACAGGCGGGGCCGCGGGGAAGTTCATCTGCGGGCTCCTGGCTGAGCGGTGGGGCATCATCCGGACGGTCCTTGTCACCGAGACC
>DOTC01000102.1 GCA_003513855.1 Deltaproteobacteria bacterium
GTCCCCGCGGGGGATAAGGCGCTTAAGGCCCTTTCGGAGTACCTGGCCGAAAGGCGGGGGGCCGGGAAGCGGGGAGAGGAAGACGACTGGAAAGGGGCGCTCTTCCGCAACCTGCGGGGCGGGGCGCTTTCGGCGCGATCCGTAGCCCGTATTCTGGACAGGGCCCTGGAACGTGCCGGGATCGTGAGGCATCTTTCTCCCCACGGGATCCGTCATTCCTTCGCGACGCACCTCCTGGAGTCGGGCGCCGACCTGAGAGCCATCCAGGAGATGCTGGGGCATGCGTCGCTCTCCACGACGCAGCGGTATGCGAGGGTGAACGTGAGCCACCTCATCCGGTCCTACGAAGAGGCCCACCCGAGGGCGGCCGGGTCGGTCCAACGGCGGAAACCGGCGTCTCCCGGGAGAGGGGGGGAGGAACGATGAAGGATGCAAGGGGAACGACGATCATCGCGGTCTCCCGCGGGGGGCGCGTGGCGATGGCGGGGGACGGCCAGGTGACGATCGGGAACACCGTTCTCAAGCACACGGCGCGCAAGATCCGCCGTCTGCACCAGGACCGCATCGTCGCGGGGTTCGCGGGCGCCACGGCGGACGCCTTCACGCTGTTCGAGAAGTTCGAGGGGAAACTGGTGGAGTTCCGGGGAAATCTCAAGCGTGCAGCGGTGGAGCTTGCCAAGGACTGGAGGACGGACAGGGTTCTCCGGCGGCTGGACGCCCTCATGGTCGTGACGGACGGGAAGGACCTCATGCTCCTTTCCGGCAGCGGCGACGTCGTCGAGCCGGACGACGGCGTGATCGGCGTGGGGTCCGGCGGGTCCTTCGCCATGGCGGCGGCCCGCGCCATGCTTCTCCACACCGACAAGCCCGCGATGGACATCGCCCGCGAGGCGCTCCGCATCGCCTCGGAAATCTGCGTTTTCACCAACGCGAACATCGTGGCAGAGGAAGTGGCGGCGCCATGACGGCAAAACGGCCGGAATTGCCGGGCGACCGCCCGCTGGTCCCCCGGGAGATCGTCGGGGAGCTGGACCGCTTCATCGTCGGCCAGCAGAAGGCGAAGCGCGCGGTCGCGATCGCCCTGCGGAACCGGTGGAGACGGATGCAGGTGCCGGAGGAGCTCCGGGAGGAGATCGCCCCGAANNTCCGGGCGCGGGCAAGCGCCGAGGAGCGCCTGCTGGACATCCTTCTTCCTCCCCGCCCGCACCGGCCGGGGGAGCAGCCGGTCGAACCGGCGGAGGCAGGGAGGGAGTCGAGGGAGAGGATGCGGGAGATGCTCCGGGACGGGAAGCTCTCGGACCGGATGGTGGAGATCGAGGTCCGCGAGAGCGGAGCGCCGCCGATCGACTTCATCGGGGTGACGGGAGGCGGCGGGGAGGGACTGGAGGGAAACCTCCAGGAGATGCTGGGAAACCTCTTCCCCAAAAAGGTCCGCCGGAAACGGATGCGGGTCCCCGAGGCCCTGGGGTTTCTCGAGAAGGAGGAGGCTTCGCGGATGATCGACATGGACCAGGTGAAGGCGATGGCCGTTCGCCGCACCGAACAGACCGGGATCGTCTTCCTGGACGAGATCGACAAGATCGCGGGGCGGGAGTCCGCGGTCGGCCCGGACGTTTCGCGGCAAGGGGTCCAGCGGGACCTGCTGCCCATCGTGGAAGGGTCGAACGTCAACACGAAGTACGGGATGGTCCGGACGGACCACATCCTGTTCATTGCCGCCGGGGCTTTCCACACGGCGAAGCCGTCGGACCTCATTCCGGAGATGCAGGGANNCGGCTGCACACGATCATGGAGAAGCTGCTGGAGGATCTTTTGTTCTCCGCTCCGGACATCGGCGGGCAGGAGATCTCCGTGCCGGCGGCCTACGTGGAAGAGAAACTCGCCGGCATCGTCCGCGACGTGGACGTCAGCCGGTACATTCTCTAGGGAGCGGGACCATGGCAGAGATGCAGGAATACCTCCAGAAGGCCCGGACGCTCATGGAGGCGCTCCCCTACATCCGGGAGTTCAGCGGGAAGACCGTCGTGATCAAGTACGGCGGGTCGGCGATGGCGGGGGAGGAGAGGATGTCCTCGTTCGCGGAGAACATCGTCCTGCTGCAGTATGTGGGGATCCGCCCGGTCGTCGTCCACGGGGGCGGCCCGCAGATCGACCGCATGCTGGAGAAACTGTCGATCCCCTCCCGGCGCAAGGAAGGGTTGCGGGTCACCTCCCCCGAGGCGATGGAAGTGGTGGAGATGGTGCTCGGGGGCACGGTGAACAAGCAGATCGTGGCCCTGATCAACCTGCACGGGGGAAAGGCGGTCGGGCTGACGGGGAAGGACGGGGATCTGATCCGCGCCCGGAAGCATTTCGCTCCCTCCCCCGCCGGGGGCGATGCGCCCCCGCTGGACCTGGGCCTCGTGGGCGAGGTCGTCGAGGTCCGCCCGGCGGTGCTGCGCGCGCTGGAGGGGAACGGGTTCGTGCCCGTCATCGCGCCGATCGGCGTGGGAGCGAAGGGCGAGGCCTACAACATCAACGGCGACACCGTCGCCGCCGAGGTGGCCGGAGCGCTTTCGGCGGAGAAGCTCATCCTCCTCACCGATGTCCCGGGGGTGATGGACGCGCAAGGCGGACTCGTCTCCACCATGACCGCCGGCGAGACGGCGGCAGCCATCCGGGACGGAACGATCACCGGCGGCATGATCCCCAAGGTGGAGTGCGGGCTGACTGCGCTGGGCAAGGGGGTGAGGAAGGTGCACATCCTCGACGGTCGCGTTCCCCACAGCGTCCTTCTCGAGATCTTCACCGACGCGGGGATCGGCACGGAAATCAATCCTCCGGAACCGGGGCAGCGAGGAGCATGACGCCCGCAGAGATCATCGCCATGACGCAAACCTACCAGATGGGAAACTACGCCCGCCATCCCGTCGCCTTCGTCCGGGGAGAGGGGGCGCGCCTGTTCGATGCCGGCGGCCGGGAGTATCTCGATCTGCTGGGGGGGATCGCGGTCGCTCTCCTGGGCCATTCCCATCCCCGGGTCGTCGACGCGGTCTGCTCCCAGGCGAAGACGCTCACCCATGTGTCCAACCTGTTTCACGTGCCCGTTCAGGCCGCGCTCGGAGAGCTTCTCTCCGACGCGGCGGGCGGGGGAAAGGTCTTCTTCTGCAACAGCGGGACAGAGGCGAACGAGGCGGCGATCAAACTGGCCCGCAGGTGGGCCTTCGATCGCCACGGGGAGGGCAGGCACGGGATCGTCGTCCTGGAGGGGTCGTTCCACGGCCGCACCTACGGCGGGCTCTCCGCCACGGCGCAGCCGAAGTTCCACCAGGGGTTCGAGCCGATGCTCCCGGGGTTCACCACGGTCCCTCTCGGCGACATCGACGCGCTCGACGCGGCCCTGACGGACCGGGTCTGCGCGTTTTTCATCGAGCCGATCCAGGGGGAAAGCGGGGTTCGGATGCACCCGCCCGGCTACCTGAAGGAGGTGGAAACCCTCTGCCGCGGAAAGGGGATTCTGTTCGTCGCCGACGAGATCCAGACCGGGATGGGGCGAACCGGCGCGTTCCTCGCCTCCGGCCGGTTCGAGATCGTGCCCGACGTGGTGACGCTCGCGAAGGGGATCGCGAACGGTCTTCCGCTGGGAGCCGTCGTCGCGCGGGACGAGGTTGCCTCCGTTTTCGTCCCGGGGACGCACGGCAGCACCTTCGGCGGCAACCCGCTGG
>DOTC01000021.1 GCA_003513855.1 Deltaproteobacteria bacterium
GAAGTTGGGGTCCGCCATGATCGCCACCCGGCCCACCTCGTTGAAGGCGATCCCCTGGGGGGAAAGCTTCGACGTCGTCGCAATCGGGATCGCCGCGATCACGCGGTCCGGGTAGGAGACCGCCCACCGCATCGCCTGCATCCCCCCCATCGACCCGCCCGTGACGGCCAGAAGCCTGTCGATCCCGAGGTGGTCGATCAGGCGGATCTGGGCGCGCACCATGTCGTGGACGGTGATCATCGGGAAGGAGAGGCCGTACTCCCTTCCCGTCGCCGGGTTGATCGAGGCCGGCCCGGTGCTCCCCTGGCACCCGCCGATGACGTTCGAGCAGATGACGAAGTACTTCTCGGTGTCGAACGCCTTCCCCGGCCCGATCGTGTTGTCCCACCAGCCCGGGTGCTTGTCGTCCTCCGCGTACCTCCCCGCGGCGTGCGAGTCGCCCGAGAGCGCGTGGAGGATCAGGATGGCGTTCGACCGGTCGCCGTTCAGGCGCCCGTAGGTCTCGTAGGCGAGCGTGATCGGCCCCAGCTTCGCCCCGGACGTCAGCTCCATCTCGTGGGGCGGCTCGCAGAACGTGTAATACTGTTTCCGGACCAGGCCGACGGAGCCTGGATCCTTCCTGTGGGGCACCGCGTTTCCCCCCGTGCCTTCCGGCATCCCTTCCATGATCAAATTGTAATTTTCTATTTTATTCCGGCGGAATAGACTGTGTCAATGGAGGGCAGATGCCCCTCCGCCAGCTCCGCCAGCCGGTGAAGGATCTTGGCCGTGGCGCCCCAGATCGTGTGCGGCCCGTAATCGAAGAAGTAGACGTTGTACGGCTCGCCCAGGAAGGTGGTTTCGGCGCACCGGTACCGGTCGAAATCCGCGAAGACCGACACGGGCACGTCGAAGACCTCCTCCATCTCGAAGTCGTCCAGGGAGAACCGCATCTCCCCCGGGATCCGCACGACGTACGGCTGGATGAAGAATCCCGTCACCGTAGGGACCGGCTCCATCGCCCCCAGAAGTTCCACGCTTCCTTCCGGGATCCCGAGCTCCTCCTCCGCCTCCCGGAGCGCGGTGGCATACAGGTCCGCATCCCCGGGGTCCTGGCTTCCCCCCGGGAAGCAGACCTGCCCCTTGTGGTGGGGAACGCGCTCGGTCCGCCGGGCGAGAACGACCGTCACTTTTCCGTCCTTCAGGCACAGGGGGACCAGGACCCCCGCCGGCCTTAAGCCCTCCGGGGGCGCCACGGGGGAGCCGTTCTGCGATAGGACTCCCTTCAGGCTTTCGAAGAACAGGTCGCTCACCTCCACATCCCCACCTCCGCCTACGCGGAAGGAACCTCCTTGTCGAGGATGATGAAATCCGACCGCTCGAACCCCAGCGCACGGAAAAAGGAGACCAGACCAGCGTCGTTCCAGTTCACCATCGTCGTCACCCTGTCGATGTTGTGATTCCGGAAATAGACGTTGAGTTTCTCGATGAGGGCACGGGCGACGCCCTTCCCCTGGTACTCCGGGTCGACGCCGACGATCTCGATCCAGCCGGTCTTGGGGATGGCGAACTCCCACCCCCGGATTTCCCCGAAGATGAACCCGACCACCTTTCCTTTCACCTCCGCCACCAGGCACCCCAGGGGATTCCGCGTCAACTGGTCGATGATCCGGGACTCCCACTGGGCCTCGTGCGGCGTCCCGGTGATCTTTTCGTCGATTCGAAGGACCGCCTCCGCGTCCTGGGTCCGCATCCTCCGCACGGTGATGTTCATCCTCTCCTCCTCCTGCGGTCCGTCACGTAGTTCCGGACCACTCCGGCAAGAACCCGGGGACGGGCGTACCGGTTGAACATCTCCCGGAAGGATCCGTGACCGGACACCGCGCTGAACAGGGCGTCGTGCACGTCCTGGTTCACCTTCGCCATCGAAACGACCGTCCCGAGCATCCCCGTGACCTCTCCCATCTTGCACAGGTGGCGCATCCACGACCCGTAGAGGTAATCCTCTCGGAGTTTCCGGGTCCGCTCCTCGTAGTGCCGGAACGATGCGGCGTTGATCCCGCGCTCCACGATCGTCTCGGCCGCCTGGATGCCGGTGTGGATCGCCATGTTGATCCCTTTCCCCTTGAAGGGGCGCATCCACCCGGTGGCGTCGCCCACCACCAGATACCGGTCGCCCGTCGCCCCGCGCGCGGGCTTGCCGGGGAACTTCCCTCGGAACACCTCCAGGCTGTCCCTGCTGATCGGGGGGAGGTGTTTCCGCACGATGGGAAGCGACAGGAAATCGAACATGTCCTCCACCGTGGCGCGCCGCCCCGCCACGTTGGCGATGATGTGGTCCGCCTTGGGAGTGACCGCGCCGAAATCCAGATTGGGGATCCCCGGGGGGAAGAGGTACGCGTAAATGATGCTGCCGAGGTTCTTCTCGATGAAGGGACGGTCCGAGGGGACCTTCACCACGAAGGTGTGCATGTAGTTNNCCCCTTCTTGGGAAAATCGAGCGCCGTCACGCGGCTCCGGGAAACCTCCACCCCCTCCTGTTTCGCGCAGCCCAGCAGGAACCGGTCGAACACGACCCGGCGCACGGCGTAGGTGGCGCCCGTCTTGGGCTCGCCGACCAGGAGGATCTCCTTCTTCCCGGCGTGGAGGCGGTAGCCGAAGATCTGGCGTTTGAAGATGTCGTAGGGAAGCTCAACGTCCAGGCGGCACTGGAGGAGCTCGTCGATGGGGGGGGAGAGGACGCCGGCGCACTGGTTGTAATGGAACTCGAAGTCCTTCCCCTCGTAGAGAACGATGCGCACGCCGAGGCTTTGCTCGCGCGAAAGCCGGGCAAGACGGATGGCTGTCGCACAGCCCGATGGGCCGCCGCCGATGATCGCCACCGTCTTGCCCCGAATGTCCCCGCTGTCCATTCTCTCTCCCCGGGGCTATTGTAAATCAGGTTCCGACCCGATTACCGCAAGCAACTGCCCCACCTCGACGGCAGGAAGAGCCCGTCGCAGTCCGAGTACACCGCGACGGACCGGATCCCGAGCTCCCGGCAGGGGCGTCCCGCGCGGCAGGCGATCTCCCCCCGGTTGGCGATGAAGATCTTGCGGAAGACGGGCGGGCTCACCTCACGCGATATCCCTGCCGGTCAGGATCTTCAGCGCCTCCCGGTACTTCTCCGCCGTCTTCCCGATCACGTCGGGGGGAAGCTTCGGGCCGGGCGCGGTCTTGTTCCACGGAAGCGTCAGGAGGTAGTCGCGGACGAACTGCTTGTCGAAGCTCTTCTGCGCCCCCCCAGGGGAGTAGCCGTCCGAGGGCCAGAACCGCGAGGAGTCCGGCGTCAGCACCTCGTCGATGAGGAGAAGCTTCCCCTCCTCCACCCCGAACTCGAACTTGGTGTCGGC
>DOTC01000166.1:0-9460 GCA_003513855.1 Deltaproteobacteria bacterium
AGGGCTGGTGCATGTGCCAGAGGAAGCAGAGAGAAAGCTTCATCCGGCGTTTCCCCTCTTCTCCTATCCCGTGTGCGAAAGTTTGATTTCGATGAGATCCTTCAGGGGTGTGTTGGGATTCTCGACGAGGATCTTGCGGAACACGGCAGCCGCCTCCTCCTTGCGTCCCTGGATCGCCAACATTCTTGCCTGCCCCATCCAGACCTGACTACGCAGTTCCCCGTTTGCGAATGCGGCAGCCTCTCCGTAGGCCTTCTGGGCGCTTTCGGCGTCTCCCTTCGCCTCGAGGGCCTGCGCCAGCCCTTCGCGGAGAAGGAAATCCATGGTGTTCCCCTGTTCCTTCCCGCTCTCGATCGCCGAGCGGAATTGCGCAGCGCTCCGTTCGTAGTCCCCGCGCACGTAGGCGATGCTTCCGAGGTAGTACTTCGCGAACACTTCGCCTCTGGTGCCCGGGTGCAGGGTTACGTAGGTGCCAAGAAACTCTTCGAGGCGTTGGAGCCCCTCCCCTCTGACGGCCGTCGGGGCCTGGAGAAGTTGGCGTGCCTGGGTCAGCTGGGGCCACAGATCACGGGCTGCTTTTGTCTCCTGCCACCGATAATAGGCACGCATCCCGAAGATTGCCCCGAGGACGACGAAGACGACGGCAAGGACGCAAAGAACCGTTGAGCGGTTTTCCTTTGCCCACAGCGATATCCTGCCGAGCGTGGAGATGAACTCGTCCGGAGCTTTCAGGTCTTTGCGGGTATACTTGATCTTTGCCGCCATCCTCGTTCCTCTCGCCGGCCGTCCCGTCGGTCCCGGTTTGCGGCCGGACTACCTCCAGCATACCCCCGCGGGGGATAGGCGCCTCACATCTTGTACTTGCTGAAATCTTCCGGATCCATCTTCTCGAGAAGCTCCGTCCACTTGTCTTTCTCGGCACCGGAGGAGGATGTTGCATCGACCCTCAGCGCTTTCTCGATCACCGCATCCCTGACCATGATCGGGACCTCCATCCGGATGGCGATGGCGATCGCGTCGCTCGGCCGGGAATCGATGACGACGGAATTTCCACCTACCTCCATATGGAGGGCCGCGAAATAGGTGTTATCCCGGATGTCGGTGACTTCCACCCGCAGGAGCTTCACCCCGATCTGGTCGAGGAGATTCTTGAACAGGTCGTGGGTCATCGGTCTTGGCAGCTTCAGGTGTTCCAGCCCCGCGGCGATCGCGTTCGCCTCCAGCATCCCGATCCAGATCGGCAGCGTGTTGAGGTTTTCCTTGTCCCGCAGGATGACGATGGGAGACTGGGTAACCGGATCGATAGTAATTCCGATCACTTGCATTTCCTTAACCACACGGTCCTCCTTCCTCGCCGGAAAGGGAATGGTGTCCGGCGGACCGAATTCGGACACGGTGCATAGGCCCTTGCTTTGCCGTGACCGGGGAAAAATTGACAGTCTTGTGGCAGGGGGTACGGCCGCACAGACGAGCGGGGTCCTTCGCACTTTTCCCCTCGACCAGCACCTCCATCTCCTTCCCGANNGAACCAGCCGCCTGCCCGCCTCCTCCCGTGCCACGGCGCCGGCCATCCCGGCCGCCCGGGTCCCCGGACGAGGGGAGAACAGGAAGGAGAACGAGGAATCGAAACGGACCTCCTCCATGACCGCAAGCGTGTCCCGGAAGTCGGACTCCGTCTCTCCCGGGAAGCCGACGATGAAATCCGAAGAAAATGCGATCCCTGGTCTCGCCATCCGGAGAATCTCGACTTTCCTCAGATATTCCGATCGGGTGTATCCGCGTTCCATGGACGACAGGATGCCGTCGGATCCGGACTGGATCGGAAGGTGGATGTGGGGGCACAGAGAATCGATCTCGGAAAAAAGATCGATCGTCTCCCGGTCAAGATCCCTCGGGTGCGAGGTGATGAACCGGATCCTCCGAATTCCCGGGATGCGGGATATTTTTTTGAGGAGAACGGGGAAAGGGATCCCCCCCTCTTTTTTTCCGTAGGAATTCACGTTTTGCCCCAGGAGGACCACCTCACAGACGCCCCGCCCCGCCAGTTCGCGCGCCTCGTCCAGAACCTCCGCGGATGGCCGGCTGATTTCGCGGCCCCGCACGTACGGTACGATGCAATAGGCACAATAATTGTCGCAACCCTGCATGATGGTCACCATGGCGCTCGCCGCCCCATCCGCCAGGTAAGGGAGCACGTCCCAGTGACTCGTGTCATCGGAAAGGTCCGTGGAAACCGCAGCACCCTCCCCTTCCGCAATCCGCAAGAACTCGGGAAGGCGGGAGATGCTGTGCGTGCCGAACACAATGTCGACGTGGGGAGCTCTCTCCCGCAAGGCAGCCCCCTTCTGCTGGGCAAGGCATCCTCCCACGGCCACGATACGCCCTTCCCGCGCGCGCTTCCATCCCCGAAGACGGCCGAGAGCGCTGAAGATCTTCTGATCCGCCTTCTCCCGTATGCTGCAGGTGTTCAGGAGCACGAGGTCGGCATCGGAAAGGGACTCCGCGGGTTGGTAATCCATTTTCCCGAGGAGCGCCAGCATCCGCGCCGAGTCCACCTCGTTCATCTGGCACCCGAATGTCTCGATGTACACATGCCGAATCATGGTTGTTCATTATAGCACCGGGCACAGGGTGTTCAATCCGTAGCGTGCGGGGAGAAAAGTCGGTGCTCAGGTCACGCGGAAGCCGACATCCATTCTCCCCGGATGAGGAAGCGGGAAGGGTCGATCTCCTCCCGGAGAAGGCGAAGTTCCTCGGGGGTGGGCGGGGGGATCTCCTCGATATCTTTGGACATGGGGGGACGGAATCCCATATCCTTCACGACGTCTTCCGGGTCGAGTCCCCGAAGGACGGCAAGGAGCGTGAGGAGTTTTGTCTCGCCGTCGAACCCGAAGAGCGCCTTGGAGGTCACGACGCGGTACGGTCCGGTACCGGCAGGAAGCCCTGCCTTCTCCCGGGCGCCCGGGCCAGTCAGGTAGCCGGGCGAAGTGAGGAAATCAACCTTGGGGACGAACCGCCGCCCCTCGTGCCTGATCACGATGATGGTTTTCCAGCAATGGGACGCCACCTGGTTCCCCCCGCCGCTTCCCGCGAAACGTCGCCCGGGATTGCGGTACGTCCCCCCGAGGAAGGTGGAATTGATGTTTCCGTACGGGTCGACCTGGAGCGCTCCGAGCATTCCGTAGTCCATGTACCCGGAGGCGGAGTAGGCGAATGCCCAGTTCATGTTCAGCCACTGGATCGAGCGATAGGTGTTCTGCGGCCCTCCCATCGTTCCCCGGACGAACGGAAGGACGGATTGCGGTCCGACCGCCCCGAACTCGAAGAGCTGGATGACGTCGGGGACATAAAGCCTCTGCCCCAGGATGGCCACGATCTGCGGGATTCCCCACCCGACGAAGAAGGTCTTGCCGTCCTCGAGCAGCCGCGCCCCCTGGGCGATCATGAACTCCGTGTCTGTGAACTCCACGGTGCGCGCCATGGCTCCTCCCTCCGACGGTCCTTCCGGTTACCGGTACCCTTCGACGATTGACGCCTTCCGCCGGAGTTCGCTCATTTTCCTCGCCCCTACCCTCTTGTCCAGGAACTCCTCGTGATCCGCCACGCTGTAGACGTTTTCGTGGAGGTACGTCTGCATCTGCTCTTCGTTCCGGATCCCGTTTAGGATATCCACGTGCGGGAGGTCGAGTTCGTACCTTGCCGGCATCGCCCCGGGGTAGGCGCCAAAGGGTGCGTGAACCACCGCGTCGACGAGGAAATACGGGATGGTGGTCCTCATGGGGTCCTTCCGGAACTCTTCGGGATCGACGATCTCCTCCGCCGAAATGATGACCCGGTGGGAAGCCATCGCGGCCTCGAGGGCGAACAGGTTCGTCCCGAAGATGCGGGCGTCGCCGTAGACGTCCGCCTGGTGGACGTGGAGAAACGCCACATCCGGATGAAGGGCAGGCACGACGGCCACGGGGAGGCCCGTGTAGGGATCCCCGATCACTTTCGCCGCGGAAGCGGACATGTGGTCCGAGCCGAGGAGGTCGCGGGTCGGAAGAAAGGGGACTCCTCGGGCGCCTGCGAGGAGGCGAAGGGCGAGGCCGCCGTTGGTCCACTCGTACACCCGGACTCGGCCTTCGCAGACCGCCTGTCCGATGTAGCCACCGTACCCCAGAAAGCCGACGTCGATCCGCGTTGCGCACCCCGCGCCCGTCAGAAGCGCGGATTCGTGGAGGGTGAACTCCGCTCCGATCCAGAGGTCCTTCCTGCGCTGGCGGATGACCTCCCGGATGAGCGACTGCGGTCCTCTCGTCAGGCTGGAGAAGTCGTAGACGATATAATCACCGTCTGCGACAAAGGTCGAAACGGCCTCTTTCGCCGGACACAGTTTCGGCTCCGCTTTCCGGCTTTTCTGTTCTTGCACGAACCTCCGGAAATCGTCCGGGTGCTCGAACCGGTACTCGATGTCTCCCTCTCTCCGGATGTTCATGTCCGCCCTCTCCGCCTTCCTTTCCCTTTTCCCGGTTCCGCTTCGAGGGGAAAGTCGAACCGGTGATCCACCACCTGTTCCGCGATGGAGTACGGGTCGCGGGTCTTGTTGACGATGTCCCGGAGAAGGTGATCGAGTACCTTGTTCCGGGACAGGTCGTCCACGGCCTTGTCGATGAGCTTTTTCTTCAGGATCTCCAGGAGCTCGACTCTCGCCTTCTCCCTGCGGTACCGCAGGAGATTCTCCTCGCGGGAGATGAACTTCCAGTGCCTTTCGACCTCGGAGAGGAGTTCGGGAACTCCCGCGCCCGTCTGGGCGACGGCGGCCATGACGGGGGGTTCCCACTCCCCTTCCCGGTAAGTGTTCATCCCTACCATCGTTTCAAGCTCCAGCTTCGTCCTGTCGGCTCCTTCCCGGTCGGACTTGTTCACCACGAAGATATCGGCGATCTCGAGGATCCCCGCCTTCAGGGCCTGGATGTCGTCCCCCATGCCCGGCACCACAAGGACGAGGTTCGTATGGGCCACCTTGACGATTTCCACCTCGTCCTGGCCGACTCCGACGGTCTCGATGATGACGACGTCTTTCCCCATGGCGTCCATCACGTTGACGATGTCGATGGTGGACTTGGAAAGGCCGCCAAGGTGTCCCCGGGTGGCCAGGCTCTTGATGAATACCCCGTCGTCGAGCGTGTGCTTCTGCATGCGGATGCGGTCCCCGAGGATCGCCCCTCCCGAGAACGGGCTGGTAGGGTCGATGGCGACGATCCCGACGCTTTTTCCCTCCCGCCGGAGATGCTCGGTGAGACAGTCCACGAGGGTGGACTTCCCGGCCCCCGGAGCGCCCGTGATCCCCAGGATGGACGCCCGCCCGGTATGGCGGTACAGGATCTTGAGCGTCCTGTGTGCGGAGGGGATCTCGTCGTCCAGGTCCCGCATCAGCCGGGCGGCGGCCTGGATATCGCCGGAGAGGACCTCTTTCGCCGAGACCGCCATGACGGTCAGTGCCCCCGGATCAGGCGGCGTGCGATGATCATGCGCTGCACCTCGGAGGTTCCCTCCCCGATTTCACACAGTTTCGCGTCCCGCATGTACCGCTCCACGGGATATTCGCGGGTGTACCCGTATCCGCCGAACATCTGGACCGCCTTGATCGTGGACCGCATGGCGGCCTCGGACGCAAAGAGCTTCGCGATCGCCGCCTCTTGGACGTAGGGCAGCCCCGCGTCTTTCCGGTAGGCGGCGCGCAAGGTCAGCAGCGAAGCTGCGTCGAGTTCCGTTCCCGCGTCCGCAATCATCCACTGGATGGCCTGGAACGACGAAATCGGCCGCCCGAACTGGTGCCTCTCCTTCACGTAGGCGATGGCTTCCTCCATGGCTCCTCGCCCTATGCCGACCGCAAGGGCGGCAATGGAGATTCGCCCGCCCGCGAGGTGCCGCATCGTGTCGCGGAACCCGGCGTTGACCTCTCCGATCACGCCCCCGGGTTTGACCTCGAGATCCTCGAAGACCAGCTCCGCCGTGTCGGAAGAGCGCATCCCGAGCTTGTGGAGGTTCTTCCCCGCGGAAAGGCCGGGCGTTCCGGCTTCGACCAGGAAGGCGGTCACGCCGTCCCGGCCCTTTTCTTTGTCCGTCACGGCGAGGATGACATACACCCCGGCAATGCTTCCCTGCGTGATGAACATCTTGGTGCCGTTGATGACCCACCGGTCTTTCCTCCACTCCGCACGCGTTCTCATGCTGAGCGAGTCCGACCCCGACCCGGGCTCGGTGAGGGCCCATGCGCCGAGGATCCTCCCCGAGGCGAGTTCCGGCAGATATTTCCTCCGCATCGCCTCGGAGCCGAACGCAAGGATGTGGGCCACGCACAGCGAATTGTGGGAGGCAACGGTCAAGCCGAGCGATCCGTCTCCCTTTCCGATCTCCTCCACCGCGATGGCGTAGCTGATCGTGTCCATCCCGGAGCCGCCGTACTCCTCGGGAACGATCACGCCCATGAGCCCCAGCTCGCCCAGCTTCGCCACCGTTTCCGCGGGGAACGTCGCCGTTTCGTCCCATCCCCTGGCATGCGGGCGCACCTCCTTCTCGACGAAGGAGCGCACCATGTCCTGCAGGGCAACATGCTCGGGGGAAAGCTCGAAATTCACCGCGCATCCCCCACCTTACGCCGGGACGAAGTAGACGTCCGTCGTCTTGAGCTGGGAGTTCCTCCGGAACTTCGCCTTGACCTTCATTTCGATCCGGATCTCTTCGGGTCCGGCCACGCCGATCAGCCGGGCAAGAAGCAAGGTGTCCACACCGTCGAACTCGACGAGGATCAGGTGGAAGGGGGTCTCCTTCAGAAACTCCTCGCTGCCGTAGTAGCATGTCGTGAACGTGTGGACGCGCCCCTCCTGGGGAAGCTCCGTCCAGTCCGTCTCCCGCCCGCAGGCGGGGCAATGAAGCCTCGGGGTCGCGTACGTGTATTGGCAAGGGCCGCAACGGGTTCCGAGAAGCTTCCGGTTGGCAAGACCGGCGAAAAACGGGGAGTCCTGCCCGTAGGAGTGCAAATACTCGACGGAATAGGGGAACCGGATCACGAGGGGGGACATCCCCTTCAGCGTGGAAAGATCCGCCGGGAAGGGGACGTTGAATACCGTGGTCCCCGTCATCACCTCCTCGAGTCTGGGGTCCCGGTGCTGCGCGGTCGGTTTGGTCAAACGGGCCCTCTTCTTCGACACGGTTTACCACCCCCGTTCCAGGATCGACACGGTGACGTAGGTGCCCGTGCCGGCGTGACTGTGGATGAGTCCGCGTTCCGCCTTCTTCAGCTGCAGTTCCCCCGACCCGAAATGCCTCCCGATGGTGCCCTGGATCTGCCAGAAGGCGAACACCGCCTGCATCAGACCGGTGGCGCCGACAGGGTGACCGCAGGCGATCAGTCCCCCCGAGGGATTGACCGGAATCGTTCCCTTCTTCTTCAGCTTCATCCCGTAGTCGATCCGGGGCAGGAAGGGGTGCCCCTCCTCGATGAACCTTCCCCCCTCGCCGTAGCGGCAGAGGGCGAGATCCTCGTAGGTCTGGATCTCCGACGACGTGTAGGCGTCATGCAACTCGACGAAGTCGATCTCCCGGAGCGGGTCCCTGATCCCCGCCATCCGGTAGGCCTGGAGAGCGGCGGATCGTCCCGCCCGGAAGGAGTGGACGCCGGGGTATGTCAGATTCCGGTAGTCGCTTTCCTTCTCGTTCGGTGCAAGGATCACCTTTCCCCGGGGACGGTCGGCCATCCGCATCATATCGGTGCCTGTTCCGACCCCGGTGATCCGAACGGGCTTGTCGGCAAGCTGGAAGGCCGTCTCCTCGTCCGCGAGGATGCAGACCGCCGCGCCGTCCGACATGACGCAGATGTCGAGAAGGGTCAGCGGGTAGGCCACCATCTCGGCGTTGCGCACGTCCCGGATCGTGATCCGTTTCCGTTTCTGCGCGTAAGGGTTGAAGCAGGCGTTCCTGTGGTTCTTGACCGACACCATCGCCATCTGTTCCAGCGTCGTACCGAACTCGTGGATGTGTCGGTTCACCATCATCGCGTAGTAGCCGGAATAGAACCCCCCGACGGGATAGTCGAAGTTGACGTCGGAGGCGAGGGCGATGAACTCGTTTCCCTTCCACGTCTGGACGCGGGACATCGTTTCGAACCCGAATGCCACGCAGCAGTTCATCCGTCCCGACGCCACGGATTCCCAGGCGGCCTGGAAGCACAGGCCTCCCGTGGCGCCGCCGCCCTCGATCCTCTTGTTCGGCTTCGGACAAAGGCCGAGGTAGTCCGTTGCCATGATTCCCGCCATGAGCTGGCGCGTGAAGTGGTCCGAGAAGTACGACCCCACCGAGCCGTCAATCCTGTCGGTCTTCAGCCGGGGGACATCTCCGAGGGCGTAGTCGAACGCCTCCTTGACCATCTTCTGGAACGTCGCGTCCGGCCGCGCCTTGACGAACTTGCTGACTCCTCCCGACACCATGTAGACCGGTCTCACGTCTTCCCCCCGCCCTCGAGGCGACCTCGCCCGGGCAGCCTTTCCGCTACGCCCTGGGCCGGACGCGTTTGTTGACGTAATCGACGATTTCCGACAAGGTTGTACCCGGGGTGAAGATCCGGTCAACCCCCTTCTTCCGGAGCCCGGAGATGTCGTCATCCGGGATGATGCCTCCTCCGAATACCACGACATTCCCCATCTTCTTCTTCCGGAGAAGTTCCACGACCTTCGGAAAGAGATGATTGTGCGCCCCCGAGAGGATCGACAGGCCGATCGCGTCCACGTCCTCCTGCACCGCGGTGTTCACGATCATCTCCGGGGTCTGGTGGAGCCCCGTGTAGATGACCTCGAATCCGGCATCGCGCAGCGCGCGTGCGATGATCTTGGCTCCCCGATCGTGCCCGTCGAGCCCCGGTTTCCCCACCAGGACCCGGATTTTCCGGCCCCCCTTCCCGGGTTTTGCCTCCCGTTTCTTTTTTGCCAGTGCACTTGCCATGTCCTGTCCCCCCTGTGGCGTATTAATACATTGCCGGGTCGGTATGCGTGCCCATCGTCTCGCGGAAGGCGTCGCAGATTTCGCCGAGGGTGACGTATTCCCTCACGGCGTCGAGGATGACGGGCATCAGATTGGTTTTCGAGAGGGAAGCGTCCTTCAGCGCGTCGATACGGGAGGCCACCCGTCTCGCGTGCCGTTTCCTGCGCACTTCCCGGGTGCGTGCGATCTGTTTCCGCTCGACCTCCTTGTCGATCTTCAGCAGCGGGATGGGGAGTGCCTCGTCGCCCTGGTAGCAGTTGACCCCCACGATCTTCTTCTCCCCCTTTTCGATGAGCCGCTGGTAATGATACGACGCATCGATGATCTCCTTTTGGGGGTATCCGCGCTTGACGGCCTCGACCATCCCTCCCATCTCGTCGATCTTCCGGATGTAGGCCGAAGCCTTCTCTTCCATCTCGTTCGTCAGCGTTTCGAGGAG
>DOTC01000166.1:9504-9813 GCA_003513855.1 Deltaproteobacteria bacterium
TTGGCGATCTCCTCGAAAAAGTCCATATGCGCGTTGAAAAAGAAGGAGAGACGCGGCGCGAACGCGTCCACCGGGATGCCCGCGTCGATGCCCGCCTGGACGTAGGCGATGCCGTCGGCGATGGTGAACGCGAGCTCCTGGACCGCCGTCGAGCCCGCCTCCCGGATGTGGTACCCGCTGATGCTGATGGTGTTCCACTTCGGCACGTGGTCCGAGCAGAAAGCCAGGATATCGGTGATGATCCGCATGGAGGGGTCGGGAGGGAATATCCAGGAGTGCTGGGCAATGTATTCCTTCAGGATGTCGTTC
>DOTC01000204.1 GCA_003513855.1 Deltaproteobacteria bacterium
GCACAGGCCGCCGGGCGCCATCGCCTCGCCGGACCGTCATCCCTTCCTGCCCTCCCTCTTCACTCCCTGGCCCCGTGGATCCTAAGAAGCTCGGCTACCCCCGTCTGATCGCGCAAAACGGCCACGTGCAGAGGCGTCCATCCGTTTCCGGTCTTCGCATGGACGTCCGCGCCGTGTTCGATCAGGAACAGGGCCATCTCTTTTTGGCCGCCGAGAGCCGCAACATGAATCGGCTGCATCCCTTTGACGCCGTTTGCCTGGATCCCCGCGCCCCGTTCGATGAGAAACCCGGGTACGTCCTTGTGGCAACTGCCCGTGTGTGCCGATCGATGCAGCGGCGCGGCGACGGGATCGGCCTTCGCCCGGACATCCGCCCCACCAGCAAGGAGCACTTTGGCCGTGCCTTCGTGACCCCAGAGAGCCGCCACGTGCAGAGGCGTCCATCCGTTGACCGCCTTCGCATGGACATCTGCGCCGTTTTCGATCAGAATTCCGGCAAGATCCGTGTGATCGCCGTTTGCCGCAAAGTGCAACGGCGTCATGCCATTGTTCTCCTTCGCACGGACATCCGCGCCTTTCGACAGGAGAACTTTGGCTACGTCTTTGTGACCCCAGATGGCCGCGTCGTGCAGCGGCGTGTTGCCGTCATCGGTTTTCGCGTTGACATCCGCACCCTCGGCAAGGAGCTCGCTGACCTGCTCTACCTTGCCGCCTTTGGCCGCATCGTGAATGGGTCCCGCGATGGCTGTCGCGCACGCAAAGATGCCGAACAGGACCAGCACCAATGGCCGGAAACGTAGTCTCATCCGGATTCCCGGGGGATCAGGCGGGCATCGAGGGAGCGAACCTTTCTGGGTATGCTCATTGTCCTCAAGGCATCGAAAAACAAGCGCCTTTCCGGATACCGGGCCTTGAANNTCCTTCTCTCGGATCCGGTTCCACTTCGACCGTAATTTCCTGGTCAGGAACGAGCTGTACGGGTTGTGAACGTTCAACCCCTGGGAATAATATTGCAGCCATCTTTTCTTTCCTTCCAAACTCTTTACCTGCTTCCGATGGGTTTCGGAGAACTTCAACGGGAGGGAGATCCTGATTTTATCCCCGCTCAGGAACAGATATCCCGCATCCTCTTTCCCATCGAGGATCAATCGATGGGCGGGATTCGTTTTCAGACTTCTTGCTTCTTTTCGTTTCAGGGTCCGATCCTCCTTGAGCAACAGTTCCAGAAGCCCTTCCCTGCCGAACACCAGAAATTTCCTGTAGGATTCCCGATCCTCCAGGAAATGGAATTCCAGGGAGGCATTTTTCTCGATCAGTTCCCCGGCCAGCACGTCCCTTCGCGCTTCCTCCTCCCGTTTGCATACCCAGACCCATAATTTGTTCTTCTCATCCCTGTAAAGAAATCTGTTTTCCACGTGCAGCCCCCGGGCGCAGGAAGGACACGCCATGCGGTTGAACTCCCCGGAAAGGATGGAATCCTTCAGCTCAGGATCATGCTCGGCAAACACATATTCGCAGATGTCTGCGGCAAATGTCGTTCCGCAGCCGCACCGGATCTCATACGTCGCCCGCAACGCCATGGGTGCCTCCCGAAAAAAGGTGCCGGCGGATCAGCGTCTCACCCGCCGGCACCTTGTCAAGCCTGTCCCTGTTCAGGACTGTTTTGGTATCAAAAGGGTGTTTTTATCGGCAAATTGCTTCCCGACGAAATAGGCCTTGGGGATCATGGCATGAATACCCTGTGTATAGTCCACGAGCTGGGTGACATGGAGGTCTACGGCCTGGGAACAGAAGGCGTAGCCTTCCAGCTCGGGAACGCCGTAATACTTGTTCAGGAAGCTGATCGACTGCTTCACGGCCATCTGGCATGACTTGTACAGATCCGTATGGAACCCCATCATGATCCAGTGGGTGGGGCTCGAAGCCATGGGCCAGTTCACCAGCTTCTTGAGATCCTTCCGGACGGTAAACCTCAGGGTGATGTTCTTGAACGCCCCCTCCAGGGCATTCAGGTTAACCTCTCCGTGGCCCTGGGCAAAGTGGGCATCCCCCGTTTTGAACCCTGCCCCCTTGACCCACACAGGCAGATACAGCACTGTCCCGGCAACAAGGTCCTTGTTGTCGAGGTTTCCGCCGTGCTTTCCGGGAGGGACGTTGCTCCACATCCCCTTGTCCGGCAGTTCCACGCCGATGGTCCCGGGGAACGGCTTGACGGGAACCTTGATCCCCGGGAGAAATTCATACGTCATATCCCGCCGGTCGACGGAATACCACCTTACCTTCCCCTGCGGATAGTCATCCGCAAGGACCCCCAGTTTCACGAATGACGTGGTCGGGTTCAGGTTGAATCCGTAAGCGCCGGGGTCGATATCGAGGATTTCGATCTGGAGCATGTCTCCCGGTTCGGCCCCTTCGATATGGATCGGGCCGGTCAGGTGATGGTGGCCGGCGCCCTTTCTCTTCTTCTCCGCCCCCGTCGTTTCGTCGGGATAGAAATAGGTTTCCTTCGTCTGATCGAGGACCTCCTTGTACCAGGTCATCCAGTCTTCGATGGTCGCCCCGGGCACCATCTTGCTCATCAGGTGCGTCCCGGTTTCCACGTACACGGTATCCCCCGATTGAATGGTCAGGACCGGTTTTGTGGAATTGTCCCAATAGCCGTGGGTGGAGGTCATTTCATTGCATCCCAGGATATGGACCTTCCCGCCCATATCCATCCTCTTCATCTCGACGGCCTGTGCCTTGGAGAAGACGGCATCGCGAAACGCCAGGGCCGCACCCGTTGCTCCCATCACTTTCAGGAACTTCCGTCGGTCGATCCCCTCCTGAACGTTTTTCTTGACCGGATCGTCACTCATGGGACACCCCCCAAGCCTGCCAACCGGTTCAATGCCCGCTCTTCCATTTCCGAAAGAGTTCCGTTTTTCCCGAAAACTCCTCCCTGCCACCTCCTTTCTTCCGTGAATTTCCCGGGGCTTATCCGTTGGTTTGGTCAGCGGGTCTGGTCCATGGATTTTCTGGTTGCAGAAGTAGTAAATGCAGAAAAGAATGTCAAGGATATTTCCTGCATCACGGTCCGCCGGGCGCACTCGCCTCGCCGGACCGTTATCCCTTCCCCCCGGAAAACTGGGTATAATGAATTTGCATCCGGACGAATTGCGATTTCCCAAACCGGCAGAGAGAGCCGCACCCGGGGGGAGGTCAAACGCCATGCACGGAATCACGGCGCAAGTGAGCCTCTACCCGCTGAGGCAGGACGATCTCTCCCCCTCCATCGACGCCGTGACCTCGGCGCTTGCCCGGCACGGCATCGAACGACAGACCGGCGCCATGAGCACCCTCGTGTGGGGCGACGACGAGAAGGTCTTCCCTGCCCTGATCGACGCCTTTCGCGAGGCTGCCGCCCGGGGACACGTGGTCATGGTGGTCACGATGTCGAACGCCTGTCCATGGCCGGACAAGAGCGCTTCCGGCAAGGGGAGCGGTTCGTGAAGATCGGGGCCTGCGAGTCGGAGCTCGAGGCGNNTGCCTCTCAGCTTCATCCAGTCTCTGTTCGATCGGCTGGATCCCGAGCGGTTCCAGGCCCAGTTCCTCAAAACCCTGATGCAGATCCAGGACGTCGAGAGGGGATCGGTGTGGATCAGGAAGGGGGACAGCTTCGTCTGCTCGGAGGCGGCCGGTCCCGAGAGCCACAAGGTCAAGGGGCTGGCCATCAGCACCAGACACCCCAGCATCGTCGGTTCCGTGTTCGAGACGGGAAAGATGACCATCGCCGAAGTGGGGAAGGATCCCCGCCACTTCAAGGAGGTCGAGAATTCCCTGAACATCAAGAGCACGCTGATCCTGTGTTTTCCCCTGAAATTGAAGGACGGAAGCGTCTACGGGGCCGTGCAGATCATCGATACGAGCGCGGGAGGAAACCGGCTGAACCTGGACTCCGATTACCTGGGCCTCCTGGAAGGGCTGGTGACCACCGGGGGGATCGCCCTGAGCGCCTCCCTGGCCCTGGAGAATCAGCAGAAACAGAACATCGAACTGAGGAAGATCCTGGAGGAGGTCCGCTCCCCGCCGCCCATCATCGGGCGGAGCGAGACGTTCCTTGCGGTCCTGCGGACCGCCGAGGCCTACGCCGAAGAAGATTTCCCGATCCTGATCACGGGGGAGAGCGGGACCGGCAAGGAACT
>DOTC01000252.1:0-3147 GCA_003513855.1 Deltaproteobacteria bacterium
CGGTCCTGGATGTAGGCCGCGCCCTTGCGCTCCGCCCACACGAGGATCGGGACGAGGGAGAGGGTGAAGGCAAGCATCACCGCCACCCGCACCACGGAGACCACGAGGTCGAACAGTCCGCTCATCCTTTCCCTCCGGCGATCTGCCCCAGCTCCCCGAGGGACTCGTAGCTCATCCCGGCGAAGGGGGCCTCAAACCGCGCGATCGCCCGGAACACCGACGCCTCCCCGGCGAACGTCCACCCCGCGCCGAGGCGGTTCGCCAGCCCGACGAGGATCTCGATGCCGCTTCTTGCATTCCCCCGGGGCGGGAACCCCATCCAGAACCGCTGGACGCGCCCCGCGTGGTTGGTGAACGTCCCCCCGCGCTCGACGAACGANNCCTCGGAGATCCCCAGGAGCTGCGCCCCCCGGGTGTTGGGGTTCTTGTCCGCCTTGATGAGGAAGTCGTCCGAGAGCCCGTTCCCGGAAGTTCGCGGGGAGAACCCGACGTTCGGCGTGCGCAGGACCTCGTCCGCCAGCTTCCGCGCGAGGTAGAGCTCCTCGTTGGAGAACGCGGGCGAGGCGATGACGGCGACCGACGCGGCGCCGTGCTGTTCGACCGTCTCCCAGAGCCGGAACGCGGCGAAGGACAGGGCCGCCTCCCACGACTCCGCCTTGAGACCCCCGTTCTCCCGGGTCGCGGGGGTGAGGAGCCTCGCCTCGTTCGCCTTCTTGTACTCGAGCCTTCCGGGATCGCACATCCAGGTCCGGTTGACGTCGTCGTTCCGCCGGGGCTTGAGGCGGTATACGATGTCCTCCTTGAAGTGCGCCTCCACGTTGCAGCCGTTGGCGCATCCCGGGCAGATCGACCGGGCGCCCCGCAGGAACCAGACCCGGCACTTGAACCGGAAATCCTTGCTGGTCAGCGCCCCCACGGGGCAAATGTCCGCCAGGTTGCCCGTGTACTGGTTGTCCAGCGGCCTGCCGGGGAAGATCGAGATCTCCGAGTGGTCCCCCCGCCGGAAAAATTCGAGCTCGGAGGTGCCGGTGACCTCCTGCAGGAACCGGATGCAGCGGGAGCAGAGGATGCACCGCTCGGCGTCCAGGACGATCTGCCCGCCGATGTCCTGCACCTTCTTCTTGTGCACCTTGTCCTCGAAGGCGAACCGGCTCTTGTGCAGGCCGTACTTCATGTAGTAGATCTGCAGGCCGCACTCGCCGGCCTGGTCGCAGATCGGGCAGTCGACCGGGTGGTTGATGAGCATCAGCTCCAGAACGCCCGTGACCGCCTGCCTCACCTTCTCGGTGTCGGACTTGACCACCATCCCCTCGGTCACGAAGGTGTTGCAGGCGATCTGCAGCTTGGGGAACTTCTCCACCTCCACCAGGCACATGCGGCAATTCCCCGCGATCGAGAGCTTCGGGTGGTAGCAGTAGTGGGGGATCTCGATCCCCACCGTCTTCGCGGCCTGGAGAACGGTCGTCCCCTCGGGGACGTCTACGGAGATTCCGTTGAGCGTGAAGTTCGGCATACTCGTCCTAGAATCGGTTTCCGTACGGGCATTTCTTCTCCCGGAGATGCCCGTCGAATTCCTCGCGGAATTTCCAGATGAACGACTGGGCGGGCATCACCGCGGCGTCGGCCAGCGGGCAGATCGTCCTGCCCAGCATGTTGTCGCAGACCTCCAGGATCAGCTCCACGTCCCCGTTCCGCCCCTGGCCGTTCTCGATGCGGCGCAGGACCTTCGCCAGCCAGCCGCACCCCTCCCGGCAGGGAGTGCACTGGCCGCACGATTCGTGGGCGTAGAAGTTCATGAGAACGGAGAGGGCGCGGACCATGCAGGTCCCCTCCGGGATGACGATGACGCCGCCCGAACCGGCCATCGTGCCGATCTTCTGCATCGATTCGATGTCGAAGCCCACGTCGATCTCGTCGGCNNCGGAGCACTGGCGTGGAGGAGCCGCCGGGGATCACGGCCTTGAGCGCCTTCCCGTCCCGGAGCCCCTCCGCGTGCTCGTAGATGATCGACCGCAGCGACGTCCCCACGGGCAGTTCGTAGACCCCCGGCTTCTTCACGGGGCCGCTGACGCAGACGAGGCGGGTCCCGCCGTCCTTCTCCACCCCCAGGGAGGCGAATTTCCCCCCCCCGTGGGTGACGATCCAGGGGATGTCGGCGATCGTCTCCACGTTGTTCACGATCGTGGGCAGTCCGAACGCCCCTACCGAGGCGGGGAAGGGGGGCTTGACCCGGGGCCACCCGCGCTTCCCCTCGAGGGAGTTGATCAGGGAGGTCTCCTCCCCGCAGATGTAGGCGCCGGCGCCGAGGTGGACGGTCACCTCCAGGTCGAATCCCGAGCCGAGGATCCCCTTGCCCAGGTACCCCTTCGCGGTCGCCTCGTCGATCGCCTCCTGCACGATCTCCGCCTCCCGGACGAACTCCCCGCGGATGTAGACGTAGCAGGTGTGGGCCTCGAGGGCGAAGCAGGTGATGGCGATCCCCTCGATCAGGAGGTGGGGTCCCCGGGTCATGATGAGCCGGTCCTTGAACGTCCCCGGCTCCCCCTCGTCGGCGTTGATCACCAGGATCCGCGGCCGGGAGAGNNAGGTTCGCCTTCCTCACCTCCGCCACGATCTCCTCCTTCGGCATCGAGAGCGCCTTGCGCAGGGCGCCGTATCCGCCGAGCTGCTCGTACGTCTCCGCGTAGCGGTACCGGTCGTTGCCGAAGTGGGTGGTCAGGACGAGTTCCATCGCCTCTGTTCCGCGCCCTTACCGGAGCCCGTCGAGGATCGCGTCGACCTTATCCTCGCTCAGGTCCTCGTAATAGTCGTCGTTCACCTGCATCACCGGGGCGGTGCCGCAGCTTCCCAGGCACTCCACCGTGGAAAGGGTGAACTTCCCGTCGGCGGTCGTCCCCCCGGGCCGTACGCCCAGCTTCCCCGACACGTGCTCGATCAGGTGCTCCGCCCCCATCAGGGANNGAGATGGCCGAACTCGCGCTGGGCAAGATGGAGGGTGGGGAGGATGGCCGCCTCCCGGTTGGGATAGCGGGCAAGCATCCGTTCGTGCCTCGCGCGCGTGTCCTCGGAAAAGGCCAGGCTCACCGGTCCAGTTCTCCCGCGATGATGTTGACGCTGCCCAGGACGGCGATGAGGTCCGCGATCATC
>DOTC01000252.1:3227-6976 GCA_003513855.1 Deltaproteobacteria bacterium
GGGCACGTCGAAGTCGAAGCGGTCGTACACGAGGTACGGCTCGTCCTTGCGCAGGTCGAGGGGAACCCCGGCGGCGCGCAGGCACGGGCCGGTGAATCCGCGGGCGATCGCCTCCTTCGGGGTGATGGGCCCCACCCCCATCGTCCGCTCGATGAAGATCCGGTTCTTCGTGAGGAGGGCGTTCACGTCCGCGATCGCGGGGACGATCACGTTCCGGCAGATGTCGCGGCACTTCTCGACCCAGCCGTCGGGGAGGTCCCACATGAGCCCCCCGATCCGCGTGTAGGCCGTGGTCAGCCGGATCCCCGTCAGCGGCTCGATGAGGTGCATGTACACCTCTTCGCGGGGTTTCCAGAAGTACCAGAAGTTGGTCAGCGCCCCGATGTCGACCATGTTCGTCCCGACGCAGACCATGTGGTCGATGATCCGGGAGAGCTCGCAGATGAGGACGCGGATGTACTGGCACCGCTCGGTGACCTCGATCCCGCACAGCTTCTCGACGGCCATCACGTACCCGACGTTGTTCATCAGGGAGGAGACGTAGTTCAGCCGGTCCGTGTAGGGGATCACCTTGGTCCAGGTGGCGTTTTCGGACTCCTTCTCGAAGCCGCGATGGAGGTACCCGAACTCGGGGGTGAGCTTGAGGATCGTCTCCCCGTCCAGCTCCGCGATGAGCCGGAGCGTCGCGTGAGTGGCGGGGTGCGACGGGCCGATATTCAGGATCATCGGCTCGGCCTGCATGTCGAGCTTCCCCGCTTCCCGCTGGTATGCCTCGATCTCCGCCATGCTCTCCCTACTCCTGCGGCCCCACGGTCGGCTGGCGCCTGGCCTTCGGGTAATCCTTGCGCAAGGGGTACCCCTCGAACTGCTCGTAGAGCAGGATCCTCTTGAGGTTCGGGTGACCGCGGAAGAGGATCCCGTACATGTCGTACGCCTCCCGTTCGAACCAGTCCATCCCGACCCAGACCGGGATNNTGGTAGACCACCTCGAACCGGGGCTCCTCGCCCAGGTAATCCACCCCGGTCAGATCCATCGCGAAGTCGAACCTCAAGTCCGGGTCGTCCCGCAGGAAGGTGCAGATCTCGACGATCCTCTCCCGCCGGACGAGAGCCGTGTCGTCCCCGAAGTCGGAGTGGGTCGCCACGATGTCGCTCCCGAACCGCCCGGTCAGCTTCTGCAGCACGATGCCCTGTTTCTCGTCGGCCATTCCCCTCCGCCTCAGATCTTGATGGGCCAGCGGTCCCGGGCCCGGGGGGCCCCGGTGTCGATCATCTTCTGGATCAGGACGATGGCGTCGATGATCTGTTCCGGGATCGGCGGGCACCCGGGGATGTAGATGTCGACGGGCAGGAACTTGTCGATCCCCTGGACCACGGTGTAGTTGTTGTAGAACCCCCCGGAGGAGGCGCACGCCCCCATCGCCACCACCCACTTCGGGTCGAGCATCTGGTCGTGGATGCGCTGCAGGACCGGCGCCATCTTGTAGTTGATGGTCCCCGCCACGAGCAGCATGTCCGCCTGGCGGGGGGAGAACCGGATGACCTCGGCCCCGAACCGGGCGATGTCGTAATGGGTCCCGAAGGCCCCCATCACCTCGATCCCGCAGCACGCGGTGGCGAAGGTGAACGGCCAGATCGAGTACCTCCGTCCCCAGGCGAGCAGCGCCTCGAACCGGGTGGTGAAAAACCCCGGGCCGCCGTCTTTCACGCGGTTCACTGCCACTCGAGCGCCCCCTTCTTCCAGGCGTAGACCAGTCCCACGAGAAGGATTCCCACGAAGATCGCCATCTCGATGAAGCCGAACAGGCCGAGATCCCGGAAGAGGACCGCCCACGGGTAGAGGAACGCCGTCTCCAGGTCGAAGAGGATGAAGAGGAGGGCGACCAGGTAGAACTTCACCGACACGCGCACGGAGGCGGACGTGAAGGGGTCCACGCCGCACTCGTAGACGCTGTACTTGATCCGCTCGTACCGCTTGGGACCCAGGGCCTGGGAGAGGAAGACGAACCCCACCGACATTCCGACGGCGATGATCAGGAGCAGGAGGATGGAGAAGTACGGGTCGGAAAACCGGATGGTGGAAACGAGGTTTGCCACCGGACCCTCCCTCTCAGTTGGTCAGCAGGCGCAAAGACGACTCGGTGATGCGGATCACGGGCTCCCAGTATACCCCGAACAAAAGGGTGGGGACGACCAGGATGGCCAGCATGACCCGCGGCACGAAGGCCACCGAGAGTTCTCCCGTATGCACGGGCTCTTCCAGAAACATCACCTTCACGATCCGGGCGTAGTAGTACAGGGAGACCACGCTGTTGAGAGCCGCCACGAGGGCCAGCCAGTAGACTCCCTGGTTGATCACCTCGGCGAACAGGTAGACCTTGCCGATGAACCCCGAAAACGGCGGAATCCCGGTCAGCGCGAAGAGGAAGATGGCCAGGGAGACGGCGGCGAGGGGCGCCCGCGTTCCCAGGCCGGAGAAATCGGAGATCTCCTCGCTCCGGCTTCCGTTGGCGACCAGGACGACCACGTAGAAGGCCCCCAGGTTCATGAAGAGGTACACGACCAGGTAGAAGAGGATCGCCTTGAGCCCCACGGAGGTGAGCAGGACGAACCCCATCAGCATGTACCCGGCGTGCGCGATCGAGGAGTAGGCCAGAAGGCGCTTCACGTTGCTCTGGTTGATGGCGACCAGGTTCCCCACCGTCATCGTCACCGCGGATAGGACCGCGAACAGGAAGGGCCAGTCCACGGAGGAGGAGAGCTTCCACATCCCCTCGGCTCCCTCGGGGGAGGCGAAGACGGTGTAGAAGAACCGGACCAGGATCGCGAACCCCGCGGCCTTGGGCCCGACGGACAGGAAGGCCGTCACGGGGATGGGCGCCCCCTCGTACACGTCGGGGCTCCACATGTGGAACGGCACGGCGGCGATCTTGTACCCGAACCCCACGGTCACCATCACCGCCGCCAGCAGCGCCGGCAGGGCGGCCGTTCCCGTGGCGAGGGCGTTCCCGATCACGGAAATCTGCGTGGAGCCCGTCATGCCGTACAGGAGCGAAAAACCGTAGATCATCACCCCCGAGGCGGTCGCCCCGTAGACGACGTATTTCGTCGACGCCTCGTTCGACAGATCTTTCCCCTTGAGGTAGCCGGCGAGCAGGTACGAGGGGATCGAGACCAGCTCGAGCGCGAGGTAGAGCATCACGACGTCGGTGGCCGCGGAGAGGATAAACATCCCGAGCAGCACCGAGAGGAGGAAGATGTAGTACTCGGCCTGCGACTTGTCCGTGAGCTCGTAGCAGTCGATCGACATGAAGATGACGATGAGCGTCGCCAGCGCGGTCAGCACCTTGAAGAAGACCGCGAAGCCGTCCAGCACGACCATCCCCTCGAACAGCCCCGTTCCCGCACCCGCGGGGGTCATCCACGCGAAGAGGAGCGCCGATCCCGTTCCGACCATTGCCAGGAGGGCCGCCGCGGGCGAGCGGCGGTTCTTCCCGGCGACGTGGACGACGATGAGCAGCAGGATCGTCGCGGTGACCGCGAGCTCCGGCAGGAAGTACGGCAGGCTGGCCAGGTTCCCGAGAATCACTTCAGATCACCATGTTCACGACGTCGACGAGCCGGATCAGGGACGCGTTCATCAGGTTGAGCACCGGCATCGGATACACGCCGAGGAACAGCGTCATCAGCGCCAGCGGCGACAGGCAGAATATCTCGCGGGCGTTGATCTCCTCGAGCTGGGCGTACTT
>DOTC01000172.1 GCA_003513855.1 Deltaproteobacteria bacterium
CCCGCCGAGAAACGACCGCCGGGAGTGGCAGGGGGCGCAGATCCCGAGCATCCCGGCCGCGTCCATTTCGCGGGTGTCGACGGTCAGGTCGAAGTTCTTCGTCTCGGTCAGCCCCATCGCCGGCCGGTCGGCCCACGCGACGTGCCGCTCCCCGGGGCCGTGGCACGCCTCGCACCCCACATCGATGTCGGTCCAGGTCGTCCGGTAGGTGTCCGTGGCCATGTCGTACCGTTTTTCCAGATTCGTCGAGTGGCACTCGGCGCACATCAGGTTCCAGTTCTCCCCTCCCCGCGTCCAGTGCAGCCAGTCGCTCGAATCGTCGGTGTGGTTGGGGAGGAGGAACCACTTCTTCGCCTTCACGTCCCAGGCGATCGTCAGGCACTGGAGACGCCCTCCGGGGAAAGGGATGAGGTACTGCTGCAGGGGAAAGGCGCCGAAGGTGTAGGCGATCTCGAAATCGGCCATCTTCCCTTCCGGTCCCCGGGTGTGGACGGTAAATTTCCCCTTCTTCCGGAAAAAGCGGGTCTCGATCCCCTTGTGGCGGAGGACCGCGTTGTCGAAATTTCCCAGGACGGTGTTGTCCGTGGCGACGTCCATGGCGAGATCGTGGTGGGAGTTCTTCCACTTGCCGTACGCTTCCTTGTGGCACCGTTCGCACTTCGCGCTTCCCACGAAGCGCACCACGGGAGGGGGGGCAGGTTTTCGCTCGTACCCGGCCTTCAGCAGGTAGGCGGGGACGGAGAGCACGATGACGACGGTCGCCACCAGTCCCGTCCGCTTCCAGATGTTCAGTGTTGCGTCGTGCATTCCGCGCGATACGCTCCCGGCCGGGTAACCGTCTCCCGGCCGCCGGATTTCTTACGGATAGACCGCCTGCGACTTCTCGAACCGCTGCCGCCGGAGAGGCTTCCCGGTGTCCACCTTCACGATCCCGTTCACGAGGCTGACGGGAAACAGGTCCAGGGCCCTCGGCGCCGGCGGGTTCGCGACGTTCCCCTGGATGTCGAAGACCGAGGCGTGGCAGGGACAGATGAACCGCTTCTCCTCGGCGACCCACGGGACGGAGCAGCCGAGGTGGGTGCACTTCCGGGAGAGGGCGAGCAGACCGCCGTCCGGGAGGCGTGCGAGGTAGAAGTGTCCCTGCCGGAAGGCGGTGACGGTATCCGGGGCGAAGCGCTCCTCCGGGCCGGCCGTGATGACGCCGCCGAATGCCCCCTCTTTTTCCGCCGCCCTTTTCGGTGCAAGGAACGCCAGCCCCACCCCGAGAAACTCGAGAAGGGCGACGATCCCGAGAATCTTCCAGAGCCGCCCGAGGAAATCCCGGCGTGGGGTCTCCTCGGCCCGGGGGGCCTGTACCGACGGTGGGGTCTCCTCCACCCCGGGGGCCTGGGCCGGCGGCGGGGTCTTTTCGACCCCGGGGGTCTCTTTCGTCTTTTTTCGTTTCTTTGCGCTCATAGGGAAACCCGGGGCCCTAGAAGAGGACCAGCTTCATCCCCTCTCCGCGCAAGAAGATCCCCGTCAGGGTCAGCACGAGAAACGCCGCGAGGAGAAATAGAAGTAACGCCTGCATCGTCTCGCTCTTCGACAGCTCGAACTTCCTTCGCATCCACGCAAGGAACCCCCCGAAGAAGGCGAGGAAGATCGCCATCGGGAGGAGGCCGTTCGATATCGCCGGCGGGACTCCGGGAAGCCATGTCTCGAAGGAAAGCAGGTACTCGTCCGCAAGAATCGCCAGGAGGGTGAAGATGAGAGCCGCGAGGGCGGCGTAGAGCCCCGACGTCCTCCCCTTGCGGGAGATCAGCCACACCCCGGGGCGGACCAGGTCGTATTTCAGATACGGGAGGGAAAGGAACAGGCCGAGCAGGGCCGCCGGCACGATCAGGACGGAGAACAGCGGGTCGAAATGGAGCATGAGCTCCTGGATCCCGAGGAAGTACCAGGGCGCCTTGGCGGGGTTGGGGCTCATCCCGGGGTTCGCCTTCGCCTCGAGCGGAGCGTTCGCGAACACCGACCATGCCAGCACGAGGGCGATAATGACCAGGCCGGCGACAAACTCCCGGGTCGTCAGGTTCGGGATCGTCGGAACGTGCTCGACCGTCGGGGAGGGCTCCTCGTCGGGTCCGTGCGGGATCACCAGCCCCCCGGCCTTCCGGACCCTCCAGAAGTGAAAGGGCATCAGGAGGAACAGAAGGGCGGGAAGGATGGCGATGTGGAGCGCGTAGAAGATCGACAGCGTGGAGGGTCCGATCTCCGCTCCCCCCCGGACCACCCTCTGCAACGACGGCCCGGCCAAAGGAACGGTCTCGAGCATACCGGTGCAGATGGTGACGGCCCAGTAGGAGAGCTGGTCCCAGGGAAGCAGGTACCCCGTGAAGCCGGACATGAGGATCAGGAGGAACAGGATCATCCCGATGACCCAGTTGAGCTGGCGGGGAGGATGAAAAGCCCCGGTCAGGTAGACCCTGAGAAGGTGGAGAAAGGCGACGACGATGAGAACGTTGCCGCTCCAGTGGTGGATGTTCCGGACGAACCCCCCGAAGAGGAAGCGGTCCTTTAGCGCGAGAATCGAGTCATAGGCACGCTCCGGGGAGGGCTCGTAGGCGAACAGCAGCAGGATTCCCGTCCCGGCCAGGAGGATCGCCAGGACCACGGACATCCCTCCCAGTCCCCAGGTAAGAGTAAGGTCGAGGGTCTTCGCGGGAACGTTCCGGGGGTGGATGTGAAGAATCAGGCCGGACCATTTGCGCTCCCGGCGCAGCGGCGGGGCGTCTCCGGCGAAAGCACCCGGATCTCCGGGGGGCTGTGCTCCTCGATGGCTTGCCACGCACCAATTATACGCGGGGGGGTCGATCGATCAAGACCGGACTGGCCGCAGGCAGGTCCCGGTAGTATACTTTTCCCGTTCCCGTCTTCGGCATTCGTCAACCCTTCCGTCCACCGCCGGCCAGGAGAAAGGAGAAGCCATGGCGCTCTACATCCTGCTCAGCTCGCTCACCGACGAGGGAAGGAAAACCGTCAAATCGAAGCCGGACCGGATCAAGGAAGTGAACAAGGAGATCGAGGGGATGGGGGCGAAGGTGCTCGGGCAGTACGCGGTCCTCGGCCTGTACGATTTCGTCAACATCATTGAGGCCCCGAGCAACGAGACGATGGCGAAGATCTCGGTTGCGCTGGGGGCACGCGGGACGATCCAGATCATGACCCTCCCCGCGATGACGATCGAACAGTTCATCAAGACGCTCCAGTGATTGCCGTTCGCCGGTGAATCCCGAGGAGAGCAAGGAGGCGACACGCCCGCGGGAAGAGCCGCATCCGTTCCCCGGCCGGCCCGACCGGAAGAGAAGGACCGGCTCACGGTTCCTCCTGGCCGTCGCGCTGGCCGGCTGCGTCATCGGCGCTGTCTTCGCCGGAGCGCGCATCTCGGACTTCCTCTGCGACATCGCCGGCATCACATCGACGTGGGTGCGCCTGGCCGGGAAGGTCGCCGTCATCGCGATTCTCCTTCCCGCGTGGTTCTACCTGGTGGAGCGGTTATTCCTTTCGCGGTCTTCCCGCTTCAGGCGGAATCCTTAAAAAGTTTAAGAACGTCCCCACGCTAAAGGGAAACCCCGTCGAAATGTCCCCTTGACATAAACGAACGATCGTGCTATTTAATATTCCATGACCAAAGGGGATGACAGGAAATTATCGATCCTGGCCACCGGACTGGATATTGCCAGCCGGCTGGGGCTGGAAGCCGTAACCATCGGTTCCCTTGCCAAGGCGGCCAACATGTCCAAGAGCGGCCTGTTTGCCCATTTCCAGTCCAAGGAAAACCTTCAGATCGAGTTGCTCAAATATGCGGGGGAGATATTTTCGAGGGACGTGGTCGCCCCGGCATTGGCGGTTCCGGCCGGCATACCGCGCATCCGGGCCCTTGTGGAAAACTGGATTCGCTTTTCCGGCGCCCTGACCGGGGGATGCATCTTCGTTACTGCCAGCACCGACTTCAAGGACAGACCCGGAAAAGTTAAGGATTTTCTGTTACAGCAACAGAATGCATGGATCGACAGTCTGCGGCGCATTGCGCGTTCGGCCATCGAGGCGGGCGATTTCCGCAAGGACGCGGATTGCTCCCAGTTTGCATTCGAGCTCTATTCGCTTCTGCTTGGTTTTCATCTCTACTATACGTTGCTGGACAGCGCGGACACGCAGAAGCGCCAGCAGGCGGCGCTTGAACAACTGCTGCGCGCATACCAGGGAAGCCCCGCCCCGGCTGGCATCACACCAGGCGCAGGTCTATAAGGCCTTTCACCGCTTAGAATCCCCTTACTGAAGGAGGGAGAAGATGGCCAATCTTTCATCAGCCTCACACAGGTTCAGCACGAACGTTCGTATTCATTCGCTACGCATGTGGGTCGCGCGACTGGTGTTCAAAGTCCTATGGGGTACCTCACCGCGCCTCGCGGAGCGTCTTGCCGTGAAGCTCTTTTTTTCTCCCTGGAATTCCCCCCTTTCGGAGGAAGGAAAGCAATGGCTGGACATGGGAGAGCCATTTTCCATACGGGTCCATGACAGAAAAATCCAGGCCTGGCGATGGGGGAGCGGTCCGGGAGTACTTTTCGTCCATGGCTGGAGCGGGCGAGGCATCCAGTTTCACCGGTTCATCGACCCGCTGGTCCGGGCAGGTTTCACGGCCATCGCCTTCGACGGCCCGGCCCACGGCGCATCCGATGGCCGGAGCACCAGCTATTTCGAATTCACCGACGTCGTACGCGCCTTTTTCGACCCCGGGCTGGGGCTCGATATCCGCGGTGTCGTTGCCCACTCGTTCGGCGCAGCGGCCGTGATCAACGGCCTTGCCCGGCAAACGGATTCCCCGGGGACCGTGCTGATTGCGCCGGCGCTCATGCTCCGGGATATGGTTACCCACGCCTTCGAGCGACACGGCGTCCCTCCGGATCTTTTCGAAAACCTTCTTGCCGTCTATGAAAACCGCTTCGGATACAGCCTGCGACGCGACGATCCGCATCTGCACTTGAAAGACCTGCGACGGTCCGCTCTCGTGATTCATGATCAGGATGACCCGATCGTCGCGTACCAGGACTCACGTGCGTTGAGTCAACATCCCGGAATTCTTGCGCTGCAGACGACGGTCGGCCTGGGCCACAGGAAAATACTTACCGATCCGGACGTTGTGGAGACAACCGTTTCCCACCTCGTGAAGGAGGCATCCGCATGGACCCTGTCGAACGCATATTGAAGGATTATCGGAATGCCGGAGAGGAACACCGTATGGAGCTGTTCCTGGCGTACCGCGATCTGCGGGATCGGTTCCGGGAGATCGAGGGGGGGGAATCGTCGGCCGGTTCTCTGCGGGAGTCCCCGGCCTCCGATGGGTTGACGATCCCGGGGGCTGTCCGCTTCACCCGATTTGGGTCCGGTGCGGTCGGACTGTCCCGCGGCGGCTGGAATCCTTAAAAAGTTTAAGAACGTCCCCTTTTGGGGAAGNNTCTTCCCGGAGAGCCACAGGGGGGTCTGGTCCCGGTAGTGCCGCTCGAAGAAGTGCCCGGACTGCCCCGTGGTGATCACGGACCGTGCCATCGACCGGAATCCCAGCGGGACGATCTGCCGCACGGAAGGGCCCACCAGGACCGAGAAGTCGGTCCCGTGGCGGAACTCCTCCTTGAAAACGGTGCGGCCGTCCCCGGGCACGGGGTGCGGGCCGATGTCGAACCACCGCCTGAGGTACCGCTTCTTCCCGAAGGGATGCCCGAAGGTCACCTGGTGGAGCCGGTCCCACCTCCACGTCGCGTCGATCTTTCCGAGCCGGTGCTTCAGCAACGCCATCGCGTCCAGCAGGGAGCGGGCGGCCAGGTCGTCGATCGACTCCCTGACCCCGGTCTCCCCGTTGTCGAGGAACAGGGAATCCCCCCGGTCGATCGCCCGGTCCATCGCGTTCCACAGGAGGCGGGAGGTGCGGGTGGCCTCCTCGAACAGCTCCGGGCCCAGGTCGTCCCGGAAGGCGTTCTCGATCATCTTTTCGTAGAAGACCTCGTACAGCGCAGCGCCGGGGCTGTCCCCGGACACGCGCAGGTCCCACCCGGAGAGGATCTTCGCCGCATCCTCGAAGTCCCGCGACTCCCGCCCCCGCTGGCGCGCCACCCGGACCGCAAGGGAGACGGCGCCGGCCGCATCCGGGCGGAAGACGTCCTGCTGCATCCGCTCGAACTTCTCCACGGAGAACTTCTGCCCCTCCGAAAGCATCCGGATGATCCGCTTCCCGCGGTCCGGGGGCTCGTAGAGCCGGGAGATGTAGTGCCCGTAGGAATTTCCCGCAGGGGGGAAGTTGGCGGCGGCGACGAACCCTTCCGGCGGGTTCCACACCCTCGGGTTCCCGGAGAACGGGACCGTCCCGGTCCACTCCCACTCGCCCGTGTCGCCGGGGACCGGGAGCAGGCCGCTTCCCCCCTTGCGAAGCGGAATCCGTCCCGCCGTCACCACCCCGATATTCCCTTCCCTGTCGGCATAGACGATGTTCTGGGCCGGGTGGGGAAACCCCGAGAGGGCGGCCAGGAACTCCTTCCGGCCGCGGGCGCGGTTCAGGGCGTGGAGAGCGCCCAGCGGGTCTCCCCCGTCGAACCCCACCCAGCGCAGCGACAGCGCCCCCGAAACCCCGGGCAGGACCGGGGAGAGGACGGGGCCGTGCGGCGTCTCATACACGTCGACCGTCTCCTCCTTCCGTCCCTTGACCCGGATCTTCTCGAGCCGCTTCGCCATCGGGACCCATTTCCCGCGGAACATGACCCTCTCCCCCTCCACCCTCTCGACGAAGAAGTCCGCGTCGTCCAGCATCACGTTGGTGAACCCCCAGGCGATATCGGGGTTGTGCCCGATCACCACGCAGGGGGCGCCGGGGAAGGAGACCCCGTAGACGTCCACCCCGGGGGCGACCAGGTGGATCTCGTACCAGAGGGAGGGGCAGGGAAGCAGGATGTGGGGGTCGTTCGCCAGGATGNNCCGACCGGCGAAGCGAGGCGAGCCCCTCGGAGAGGACCGACGGAGAGAGCCCGGGGGGCACCGAGGCGGAGAACCCCGGAGCGATGACGGGGGATCCGGGAACCACCCGGGGCATCAGCTCCTCCGCCTTCTCCCGGGGAAGCGCTCCCCAGGCCCTGGAGAGCGCCGCCTCCTCCCCCCACTGGGCGAGCCCGAACGACTTCAGCAGGCCGATGGACAAGACGTCCTCGGGGGTGAATGCACGCGGCGCGGNNCGGGGGCCCGGGACGCGAACCCCAGGTGCCGGAAGAGCCGGTCGGCGGGAAGCGCCCGCTCCCCGTAGATCTCCGCGAGCTCTCCCCGCGCCACCCTCCGCTCCATGTCCATCTGGAAGAGGCGGTCCTGGGCATGCACGAACCCCTGAGCGAAGTAGAGGTCGTGATCGTTTGACGCCGTGATGTGGGGGATGCCGTATGCGTCCCGCACGACGTCGACGGGGGCCGACAGGCCGGCAACGGCAAGGGACCCTTCCCGCTGCGGCGCGCTCGTCTGGAAGAAGGATGAGCAGGAGGCAAGAATGCAGGAAGCCGCGGCCAGAAGGCGCAGGATCCTTCCGCGGGGAGTACCGGGGGAAAGGATCCCCCCGTTCATCGCTTCCCGAACACCCGTGCCTTTATATTCGCCAGGACCTTCTCGAAGACGTCTCCCGTGTAGGTCCGGATGTGCCGGCGCATCTGAATGAGATACCGTTCGATCTCCCCCCATTCCCGCACGATGATCCGCATCTGGTCCCGGTATGCCTTGTCATACGCGGTCTTCATCTTCCCCTCGAGGTCCTCCCGCCGGTTCGGGTCGTTGGGGAAGACCTTCCGGGGAAGGAAATCGTGGATCGGCTCGAAGATCCGGACGTCGGTTTCATCGAGGTGGAACAGCTCGATGTTGTCGATCATGATCACCTTCTTCCCGGGCGTCGCCACGTAGTGGCCGTACCGCAGGACCGTCCCGATGCAGTCCCCCAGGGCGTCCTGCCGCGCCACCCCTTCGACCCACCAGGACCACTCCCGGAGGATCCGGGAGGCGGTCACCCCGTCGTCCAGGAAGATGTTCACCCCTTCCTCCTTCGGCTTGAGGAGGATCTCCTCCCCCTGGGGCGTCATGTGGTGGACGACCGGAAGGACGGGCAGGCCGACCAGCCCGGGCAGGCCGCCGTGAATGTACTCTCCCAGGCAGCCGAACCGGGAAAGGTAGAGGGAATAGGTCTTTCCTCCGGGGTCGCGCACCGTGAGCAGCGTGTCCTTGTGCACCTTCTCCACGAGCTGTACGTCGGTGACCTCGAAGTCGCGGGGGGGGGCCGCGGTCATCCGGGAAAGGAGCTGGAAGATCGCCTTCTTGAGTCCCGTCGTCCTCAGCTTGGAGGAGAGGATCTTCACGCGGGCCCCGTCCGGCATCAACCGGATCGCGCCCCGGACCCAGTTGACATAGGAATGGGAGATGCTGATCGGGAGCATGTCCGTGCAGGAGGGGTCGAGAAGTTCGTCGATCCGGACCTCCCACAGGGGGATATGCATGGAGAGGAACTCCTGGGGATTTTCCAGCCCGAGGACCTTGAGGATCTTCTCCCTGTCCCTGGTCTTCCTCTGGGAGGCGGGAATCTGGAAAAAACGGTTGAGTGCCCGTTCGTACTTCGCGAGATCGGCCTGTGCGGCGGAACGCATCGGAAGGCCCTCCCGTCACGCGGGGAGTAAGGTAGAATATTAGGGACGACAGGATCATAGTAGCACGCCGTGGGGAAAACCCGATCCCCCTTTCCCCGGGAAGCGGCGAATCCGTCCGTCCCGTGACGGACGGGATCCCCAAGGGAGGGAACATGCCGAATTCCCCCGAGACCTTCGACAGCATCGTGGAACAGTGCATCCTGATGGAGATCCAGGCGATGACCCTGTACACGTCCCTCGCCAACCAGGTACGGGACGAGGAGACGAGCAGGATGCTCCGGGTCCTCGCCGGGATGGAAGAGGCGCACGTGGGACGCCTCGTACAGATCTTCTCGGGAGCGATGGAACATCCGGAGAAGTCTCTTGCCAAAGTGGACATCCTCAAGGCCTTCCAGCCGGACGCATCGAGGATGCACAAGGCCCGCCTGGCGGGGGCCGGCCTCACCGAAACGTCGCCCCTGGACGACTACCTGACCTTCGCCATCGTCGGCGAGACGCACGCCCGCTCCCACTACGATCGGCTCTCCGGGGAAGCCCCGAATCCCCTGGCGCGGGAGATCTTTCAGACCCTCTCCCGCGAGGAGGCGGACCACGAGGAGACGCTGAAACGGATCCGGACATCGTCCCGGGAGAACCGCTGAAGCGGAAGTCCGACCCTACGCCCGTCCGGCGGGGCGGGAGAGGGCCGACAGCGTGCTGGCCAGGGGAGCGTGGCCGCCGAACAGCACGAGCTTGTCCCCGGCCTCGAGGAATTCNNGTCGTTGCCCACGGGAATCTCCTCCACCCGTTTTCCCTCCCAGCCCGAGGAGGGCGCCACGTAGAAGATCTCGATCACCTTCCGGCGGAGAAATTCCTCGAATCCCTCCAGCACCTCCTCGCTGCGCACGGGGCCCCGCTCGCGAAGGACCCGGTACGTTCCGCTCCGGATGACCTGCTCCTGCTGGGCGATCACGTGGTCGGGCACGTGGTACTCGGCCAGAACCCGCGAGAAGATCTCCACGGACGTTTCAAACTCCTCCGGGATCACCGCGTTCGCCCCGAGAGCGATCAGGTCGTCCACATCCGCCACGTACCGCGTCCGCACGAGGATAAAGAGGTTCGGGTTGCCCCTCCTCGCGATCGCGACCGCCCGCCGGGTGGCCATCGGATCCGAGATGGCGAGCACCAGGATCCGGGCGCGCCCGATCCCCAGCCGGTCGAGGATCTCCGGCCGGTTNNCGCCCGTTCATCCCGAAGCCCGCGATGATCACGTGGTTCTCCATCCCGGTCCTTTGAAGGCCCCGCTCCTCCCCGATATCCGGAAGGGAGAGGCGCCCCGTCACCCAGCGCTCCCACCGGCCCGCGATCTGCGGGCCGGCGTTCATCAGGAACGGCGTGGCCACCATGGTCAGGATGGCGATGGCGAGCAGAAACTGGTACCGGACCGTCCCGATCAGCCCGATGCGGTACCCCTCGGACATGAGGAGGAAGGAGAACTCGCCGATCTGCATCAGGCTGACCGAGACGATCGCGACCAGGCGCCAGGGATGCTCAAGGGCACGGATCGCCCCCCCGGTGGCGACCGTCTTGAGAAGGACCACCGCCGCCGTCATCGGCAGGATGAGGAGGAGGTTCCGGGCAAGAAACGGCAGGTCGAGGAGCATCCCCACGGAGATGAAGAAGACCCCGGTGAAGATGTCCCGGAACGGCATGACCTGCGCCGCGATCTCGTGGACGTAGTCCGATTCGGAAATCACCAGCCCCGCCAGGAAGGCGCCCAGCCCCAGGGAGAGCCCCCACCGGTGGGCAAGGAAGGCCGTTCCCATGACCACCATCATCACCGTGAGGGCGAGGATCTCCCGGTTGTTCAGCCGGATCACCTCTTTGAGGAGCCGGGGGATGAGGAACCGGGCCAGGACGAGCAGCGCCCCGACTCCCACTCCCGCCTTCGCCAGCGTGAGCAACACCGCGGCCGGCTTCGCCGTCTCCCACTGGCGCAGCGAGGGAAGAAGGAGCATCATCGCGATGACCGCCAGGTCNNAACCCGATGAACAGTCCCTCGGGGACGGGAAGCCCCCAGAGAACGAGGACCAGCAGGCAGAACAGGACGGTGGCGGAGACCTGCGACCCCCCGGCCCACAGCACCTCCCGCCGCATCCTCCCCAGGTCCGACAGGGAGATCTCCAGCCCCACCGTGAACAGGAGAAGCACCACGCCGATCTCCGCCAGGGAGTTGACCACCCCGGTCTCCGAGACGAGCCCGGCCCCCGTGGGCCCCAGGATCGCCCCGGCCACGAGAAAGGCCGCCACGACGGACAGACGGAGCTTGCTGAAGATGAAGGCGACGACCGTGGCGATGGCGAGAACCACGGCCAGGTCGCGGAGAACGGCGCTCAGTTCCAAGCCCCCCCCTAAAGTCCTGCGCGGGTCCTGCCGATAGAACCGTTAGAAAAGAAAGGTGTCATCCGGTTGCCTCTTCTCCCCGGAGAGGCCTTTCGCCCGCAACCCCCGCCTCGGAAAGAGCGGGCGAGCCTACGACCCCCTGGGGTTCCCTCCATTACCCCGGGGGGTTGTTATTTCCGTCCGCGGGAGGCCGGGGGCCGCCCCCCTTCTACGCACGTGCGGTCTTCGTGTTCCCCAGTTGCTCCAGCACCAGCATGAGCGCCTGTGTCCCGTTGCGCCCTCCGCCGTTGGCCTGCAGGGCCACGTACAACTGGTGGACCAGCGCCAGGCCGGGGAGCACAAGTTTCATGCGCTTTGCCTCGTCCAGGGCGATTCCCATGTCCTTGACGAAATGGTCGACGTAGAACCCGGGGTCGAAGTTCCGGTTCAGGATGCGGGGAGCCATGTTGTCCAGCATCCAGCAGGCTGCCGCGCCGCCGCGAATGCACGAGAGCATCACATCCAGGTCGAGCCCCGCCTTGTGCCCGTAGATCAGGCTTTCGCAGACGCCGATCATCGTGCCGGCGACGACGATCTGGTTGCACATCTTGGTGTGCTGCCCGGCGCCCGGCCCCCCCTGGCGCACGATCGTCTTCCCCATCGCCTGGAGCAGCGGCATGACCGCCTCCACCGCTTCCGGGTCGCCGCCCACCATGATGGACAGTCGGGCCTCGCGGGCGCCGACGTCCCCGCCGGATACCGGAGCGTCGACGCTGTGGACATCCCCTGCCCTTGCGGCGGCGTAAATCTCCTGCGCAAGGGTTGGTTCGGTCGTGGTCATGTCCACGAGGATGCTCCCTTTCCCTGCCCCGGAGAGGACCCCGCGATTCCCGAGAACCACTTCCCGGACATCGGAGGGAAAACCGACCATGGTGAACACCACATCCGACGCTTCGGCCACCGCCCCGGGGGAATCGGCCCAGGCGGCTCCCTTCGAGAGCAGCGCCTTCGCCTTGTCCCTGTTCCGCGTGTGGACCGTCATGGAAAACCCCTTGTCCATGATGTGCCCGCACATCGGGCCTCCCATGACGCCGGTGCCGATCCACCCGATCCGGGTTTTTCCGGGCTCGACCGCATGCATCCCTCTCCCCTCCTTCCGTTGTGCTTCCCATCAAGGATTCTCCGGTTTTCCCCGCACCGGAGACTCCATTGTATCCGCAACGCCGCCCGGATTGACACCTCGGGGTAATCCTGATTCCCGGGATGCCGCGGCCCGGGGATTCGCTATAATGGCACCGACCGAACAAACGGGCAAGGGAGGGAAGAGATGCGCGAGCGCGGGGAAAGGGACGTGCGGGCATTCCTCGAAGGCGCAGGAATCGAAAAGGAGATCCACTCCTTCGAGGAATCGACGCACAACTCGGAGCTGGCGGCCAGGACGCTCGGCGTGGAAGTGGGGCAGATCGCGAAAACGATCCTGCTCCTGGTGGACGATTCCCCCCTCGTGGTGGTGATCTCGGGAGACCGGCGGGTGGATCTGAAAAAGGTGAAGGTGATGCGCAACGGCCGCAAGGTAAAGCTTGCGGGCCCCGGAGACGTGGTGGAGCACACGGGATTCAAGGTCGGCGCCGTTTCCCCTCTGGCGCTGCCCGAAGGGATCCCCATCTACCTCGACGGTTCCCTGCGTCGTTTCGGGACGATCTACCCGTCGGCGGGGGAGACGAACAACATGTTCGAGACGACGCCCGCGGAACTTGCCGCCCTCACCGGAGGGGAAGAGTCGGACCTCGCCAGGTAGCCCCTACCTCTCTACCTTGAGGACGCGGATCAGCCGCGAGAGGTAGGTCGGCTGCAGGCCGAGCATCTCCGCCGCTTTCGTCTTGCTGCCCCCCGATCTGCGGATCGCCCGGAGGATGATCGCCCGCTTGTGGTCCCGGACCGACTCGTGGAACCTCACCTCCTCGGGCGTGGCCTCCTCCCCTTCCGCGTCCGCAAGAGCGATGCAGAGGTCCGGCGGGGTGATCTCCTCGCTTTCCGAAAGCGCCACGGCCCTCCCGATGGCGTTCTCCAGCTCCCGGATGTTTCCCGGCCACGGATACCTCTCCAGGATCGCCGCCGTTTCCGGCGAGAGCCTCCTGCCGCCGATCCCCACCTCCGCGCAGGCGCGGGAGAGAAAATATTCCGCCAGCGGGAGAATGTCCTCCCGCCTCGCCCGCAGGGGAGGGAGATGGACGGGGATGCCGTTGACCCGGTAGAAGAGGTCCTCCCGGAACCTCCCCCGGTCCGTCTCTTTCCTCAGGTCGCGGTTCGAGGCGCAGATGAAGCGGACGTCCGCGGTGAGCGTCTTCACCCCTCCCACGCGCTCGAATGCGCGGTCCTGCAGGACGCGGAGGAGCTTCGCCTGCATGGGGAGAGGAACGTCCCCGATCTCGTCCAGGAAGAAGGTCCCCCCGTCGGCCAGCTCGAAACGCCCCGGCTTCGACGTGACCGCCCCGGTGAACGCCCCTTTTTCGTAGCCGAACACCTCCGCCTCCCACAGGGCCGGCGGGATCGCGGCGCCGTTGATCTTGATGAACGGCCCTTCGCCGCGGCCGCTGATCCGGTGGATCGCCCGCGCGACGAGCTCCTTCCCCGTCCCCGTCTCCCCCGTGATCATCACCGAAAGCGGGGAGGCGGCCGCCTTCTCGACCACCTTGCGGATCTCCTGCCACGCCGGGGAGCGGCCGACCATCCCGAACCACCCGCCCCCCTCCTCGCCGCCCGCTCCCTCCCGGTCGGCGACGGCCGAGGTCCGGACGGCGTTTCCCACGACGCGCAGGAGCTCGGTCTCGTCGAACGGCTTCGAGATGTAGTCGAAGGCCCCGGACCGGATCGCCTCGACCGCGTCGCCGATCGTCCCGTACGCCGTGATGAGGATGACGGGGACGTCGGGGCGCCGGTCCCGCACGTGGCGGAAGAGGGCAAGCCCGTCCATCTTCGGCATCCGGATGTCCGTGATGAGGGCGTCCGGACGGCGCCTGGCGAGCCATGCGCAGGCGGCCTCCCCGTCAGGGGCCTCCGCCACCTCGTACCCCTCGCGGGCCAGCATCGCCCGCAGCACCCGCCGCAGGTTCCGGTCGTCCTCCGCCACGAGAATCGTCGACTTCATCCGGTCACCCCTCCGGCATCTTCACCGTGAAGCGGCTCCCCTTCCCGGTTTCGGTCTCGACGGCGATGGATCCGCCGTTCTCCTCCATGATTCTCCGGCAGATCGCCAGCCCCATCCCCACCCCGCGCTCCCTCGTGGTGAAGAAGGGACGGAACAGCTGCTGCCGGTCCGACTCCCCGACCCCCGTCCCGGTGTCCTCGACGGTGATCCGGGCCTCTCCCCCCATGGAGGAGATCCGCACCGTGAGATCCCCGCCGTCGGGCATCGCCTCGACCGCGTTCGTCAGCAGGTTGAAGACCAC
>DOTC01000121.1 GCA_003513855.1 Deltaproteobacteria bacterium
AGACGAGAAGAAGCGTCGCAACCGGCATGACCGGAGGGAGGAAGACCTGGCGGTGGACCAGAAGCCAGTAGGATCCAAGACAGATGCCTGCGATGGACGGGAGGACCGCCGCCAGTCCCCAGATGGCCCGTTCCCGGGCAAGAAGCAGCGTCAGCAGGAATCCGGGGATGAGGACGAGGAGGATCTGGAGACCCCGCGCCCATCGTGGCACGGCGATCGGGTCTCCCGATAGAAGGTTGTCGATGATCGTGGCATGGATCTCGACCCCCGGCTGGGAGGATTCCAGCGGTGTGGTGCGTATCTCCTTGAGCCCGGCTGCGGTGGCTCCGAGCATGACCATCTTCCCCTCCAGCAGGGACGGATCTGCCGTCCCCTCCAGGACAGCCGCGGCGGAGACGTGGGGGATGACCTGTCGGCGGCCGCGGTAGTTCACCAGGAGATTGCCGCGGCGGTCGAGGGGGATTCTCCTTCCCCCCAGACGCAGCGCTTCGACCCCTTCCGGCCCTGTCTCCAGGACGGCATCGCCGCCGCGTGTGTGCAGAGTGACGGCGAGGGCGAGACTGGGATAGAGGAGACCCCGGTGGCGGATCACGAGGGGAATGCGACGCAACACCCCGTCAGGGTCGGGGGTGACGTTGAAAAAACCGGAGGAGCCTGCCGCCCTGGAAAGAGCAGGCATGTTGCACACGACGCCGGGGGCGTCGAACAGATCCGCGGTGACTCCTGTTCCGCCTCTCGCGTGGACTGCCGCACGCAACGGGTGCAGGACGCACGACTCTCCGCGCACCGAGTCGAAGTCGAACTGGTAGCCGAGGACGAATGGGCCGGCGGCGAGGGTCTCCGCCAGTGCGCGATCGGTGTCCAATGCTTCGGGGGGGATCTCCCTCAGGTCGATCCCCACCCCGAGGTCGCGGCGGATCTCCCCGGAGAGCACTCCCAGCGACGTCCGGTCGGGTTCGGCAAAGACCATGTCGAGACCGATCGACGTGGCACCACCCTCCAGGATCTTCTCCAGAAGGCGGGCAACCCGGTAGCGCGGCCACGGCCACTGTCCCAGGCGCTCGAGGCTCGCCTCGTCGATGTCCACCACCGTCACGGAGCCGGTTATCGGGTGGTGGGGAGCGGAACGCAGGAAGGAATCGTACACCTTCCCGTCCAGGAAGACGGCAAGGGAAGGGGGCCATACGCACATCGCCCCCACGAGCAGAGTGAGGATGACGCCGGACAGGAGAGTGGGGAGAACAGGCGGCCGGGGCGTGACTCGCACCTTATCGCACCGTCACCTCCACGCGGCGGTTCCGCGGCTCGGGAACCTGGTCGCCGGTGGGAACGAGAAGGTTGTCCTCCCCGTGGTATGTGATCTCGAGGGACGCAAGATCCACCCCTTTTGCGCTCAATAGGGCTGCTACCGCCCGGGCGCGCTTGAGGGAGAGGCGATTGTTGTACCGTTTGGTGCCCATGGTGTCGGTATGTCCCACGACACTGACATCCGCCGGGGCGTGTTCCCTGATGGTCCGCACCACCTCTTCGAGATGCGCCAGCGACTCCTTCGTGAGTTGGGTGGTGTCGTGCTCGAAGTACAGGATGAATTGCGCGGGAGGCTTGGGAAGGGCCGCCAGCGCGGGGCCGACCAGGGAGTCCACTTCCTTCCGGGGCATGATGAAGGGTTCGGGCGGGGTTTCTCCGGACGTCACGGTTACGGCCTGTCGGGGTTCCGAGAGGATCCGGTCGCCCCCCGTCCCCGACACGATGATGGCGCCGGTTTTCCCCTGGTCGTCGGGAAGGAGAATAATCGTATCCGAGGACTGTGCTGTTGGCGGCGGGGAGGGCATCGTGGCGCACGCGGTGGCCAGCAGGAAGAGGGCAACGCAGACCGTAAAGGGCGCTACCCCCTTCGGGACAAAAACTTTGCGCCGCCTACTCATGCACCTTCTTATCGGAAAAAGGGTTCCCGACCTTCACCGCGAACCGGGTCCCCCGGATGCCGATGGTGGCCACCGGCGTCTCGAAGCGGGCGGATCCGGGTGCCGATTTTCCGATGAGCCCCGAGATGTAGGCCATGGTCCCCCTGGTGATGCGGACCAGCAGGCCGAGCTTCCCCTCGGCCGGGGAGAAGAGGAATTCCTGGATGATGAGGTTGGTCTCCGGCCCGATGGAGAGAGTGGAGTTGTCCCGGAGGATGACCCCCATCGATCCGTCGGCACCGGTGGCCAGTGTGTCGGCCGCGAGGAGCTTCGTCCCCACGGCGGCCGGGAGGATCTGCCCCCCGCGACTGATGGTGGCCGTGCCGGCGGAGGTCTTCACGACGCCGATGGCCTGCTCGGCGGCGGCGGGCATGTACCACGTGATCATGGACAATGTCACAAGGAGGATTACGACGGGCTGTGCCGGCCTCATGGCCTTCCCCGGACGAGGGATCGAGGTTCCGATGCTCCTTTCTTATGCCTTCCCCCCCCGGTGGTTGTCAAGGGTTCGGGGCCCACCCTCCGAAGGTCAACGATGGCGCAAGCCGGTTCCCTTCTTGCCGGGAGCTCCGGGCAGGACGATCCGGTCCAGGCCCATGTCCTCCTCTTCCCGGTACATGACGGTGGCCCCCGTACGGGCGACCCCCACGATCCCGAACTCCTCGAACATCTTGATGGCGCCGGTGATGTTCTCCTGCTTCCCCGTGATCTCCACGATCATGTGCCCGGCGGCGACGTAGATCACCTTCCCTCCGAAGATCTGCGTGGTCGCGGTGACGTGTACACGATCTTGCGGCGAGGCCTTGACTTTCAGGAGGACCAGTTCCCGGTTGATCACGTTTGCGTAGGTTACGTCCTCGGTCTTCGGGATCTCCGTGATCTTGTCGATCTGCCGGACGATCTGCTCGATCTTGTTCCCTTCCCCGTGGGAAAACGAGATCGTCATCCGGCTGATCCCCTCGACGTGGGTGTGCCCCACGGTGATCGTCTCGACGTTATACCGCTTCTTCCGGATGAGGGAGAGCAGTTTGTAGAGAACGCCCGGCTGGTTGTGGGCGAATGCGAGGATGGTGTTCAGTTTCTTCTTCTTCATCGGGTGACCCTCATGTCGGAAAACCGGGAGCCCGCGGGGATCATCGGAAGGATCATCTCCTCCATGTCCGTCACGACTTCCAGCAGGTAGGCCCCCTTGTGCTTCATTGCGCGCCGCAAGGCCGGCTCGAGCGCCTTTCCATCTACGACCCTCTCCCCCGAGATCCCGTACGCCTTGGCAAGGGCGATGAAATCGGGGTTCTTCACCGGGGTTCCCACGAACCGGCTGCCGTGGAAGAGATCCTGCCACTGCCGGACCATCCCCAGGAAGTTGTTGTTCAGCAGAAGGATCTTGATGTCGATATTCTGTTCCATGATGGTCCCAAGCTCCTGGATGTTCATCTGGAACGAGCCGTCGCCGACGACCACCCACACGCGCTCCCCGGGACGCGCGAACTTCACACCCATCGCCGCCGGGACGGAAAACCCCATCGACCCCAGACCCCCGGAATTGAACCAGGTGTTGAACCGGTCGAACCGGTAGTACCGCGCCGTGAACATCTGGTGCTGGCCCACGTCTGCGACCACGTTGTCCTTGCCGTCGGTGAGATCCGACAGCTTCCGGATCACGCCCGCCATCAGCAGATTCCCGCCTTTCCCGAGGCCATTTCCCTGGGTTACGGGATCCAGGCCTTCCCAGTATTTCCGGTTCTCGGCCGCAAAGGCGAACCACTCTTTGTATGGTTTCGGCTCCACGACCTTCGTCATTTCCACGACGGCGAACTTGAGATCGCTGTAGATCGCGACGGTCGCCTCGACGTTCTTGTTGATCTCCGACGGGTCGTGCTCCACGTGGATCACGTCCGCGTCCCGTGCGTATTCGTCGAGTTTCCCCGTCACCCGGTCGTCGAACCGCATTCCCAGGGCAATGATCAGGTCGGCACGTTCGATCGCCCGGTTGGCCTCCACCGTGCCGTGCATTCCCATCATCCCGAGATACTGCGGATGATCGGCAGGGAGGGCGCTGATCCCGTGAAGGGTGCACGAAAACGGCATCTTCGACCGCTCGAGGAAGCGCCGAACCTCGCTCTGCGCCTCCGCCTGGATGACGCCGTGCCCGACGAAGACGACGGGTCTTTCCGCAGAGGCCATGAGTTTTCGTACTTGTTCCAGCTGGTCTTTCCGGATTCCCGGAGGCTCCGCGACGGGATACCGGATCGTCGTGTCGAACCCCTCGTCGGGAATGACTGCATTCGCGATGTCCTTGGGAAGATCGATATTGACCGGCCCTTTCCGGCCCGTGTTTGCGAGGTAGAACGCCTCCTTCACCACGCGGGGGATCTCGTACGGGTCGTCCAGGATGTACGACTGTTTCGTGACGGGGACCAGCATGCCGATGATGTCGCTTTCCTGGAATGCGTCCGTTCCGATGACGGAGGTCGCCACCTGCCCGGTGAGTGCGATGATCGGGATGGAGTCCATGTGGGCGTCCGCGATCCCCGTCATCAGGTTGGTGGCGCCGGGTCCGGAGGTGGCGATGCAGACCCCGGGCCTTCCCGTTGCCCGCGCCATCCCCTGGGCCGCGAATGCCGCTGCCTGTTCATGGCGTACCATGACGTGCTTGAGCTGTGGAAATTTCGGGAACGCATCGTACACCGGCATGATCGCCCCGCCTGTGTAACCGAACAGGTAGGTCACCCCTTCCTCCACCAGGGACCGGCACATCAGCTCCGCTCCTGTGATCGTGTTTTTCCGTCTGGCCATCGGTTTCCTCTCCATTTTCCTTTCTAGTTGGTCACCGCGCCCTTCGACGCGCTTCCGACGAGCTTTGCATATTTTCCCAATACGCCACGATTGTATCTCAATTCCGGGGCTTTCCACCGGGATAGGCGCTCCCCGATTTCCGTTCCGCCTGCTTCCAGGGAGATCGACCGGTCCCCGGGGTTGATGGTGATCCGGTCGCCTTCGCGAACGACGGCGATCGGCCCTCCCGCCTGCGCCTCGGGGGCGACGTGCCCGACCATGATCCCGTGCGTGCCCCCCGAGAACCGTCCGTCGGTGACGAGCGCGACGTCCTTCCCGAGTCCCGCTCCCATCAGCGCGGCGGAAGGGGAGAGCATCTCCCTCATTCCGGGACCGCCTTTCGGGCCTTCATACCGGATCACGATCACGTCTCCCTTACGGATCTTTCCGGAGAGGATCGCGTCCAGCGCCTCCTCTTCCCGGTCGAAGACACGCGCCGGCCCCGTGTGGTGATCCAGTTCCTTTCCGCTGAGTTTCAGCACCGCCCCTTCCGGCGCGAGGTTTCCCCGGATGACCGTGATGTGCCGTCCGGCCTGCGAGTAAGGGCGATCGACCGAGTAAAGGATATCCTGGCGGGCGGGCCGCTCCGGGGCATCCGCAACGTTTTCCGCAACCGTCTTTCCCGAGACGGTCAGGCAATCCCCGTGGAGCAGTCCTGCGCGCAGAAGCGTCTTCATCACCATCGGGATTCCCCCGATGCGGTCCAGGTCCGCCATGACGTATCTGCCGAAGGGCTTGAAGTTCCCCAGAAGCGGGACATTCTGTCCGATCCGGTGAAAATCTTCCAGGGAAAGGGGAACTGCCGTCTCATGGGCAAGCGCGAGGATGTGCAGGATCCCGTTCGTCGACCCGCCGAGCGCCATCATCACGGCGATGGCGTTCTCGAACGCCTCTTGCGTCGCGATGTCGCGGGCCCGGATCCCCCGGTCCAGAAGCCCCAGAAGAGCCTTCACCGAAGCGATGCAATCCATTCGTTTCTTCATCGAGATCCGGTTTCTCCGGTCAACCGCCGCGTGGGCAGCGGATCCCGGGACGCTCATCCCCATCGCCTCGATCGCCGAGGCCATCGTGTTGGCAGTGTACATTCCGGCGCACGACCCGGGTCCCGGAATGGCCGTCGATTCGACCTCGCGCAGCTCTGCGTCACTGACCGTGCCCGCCGCGTGGCCGCCGACTGCCTCGAACACGCTGACGATGTCGCGGTGACCCGGGCCTGGCTGAATTGTGCCGCCGTAGACGAAGACCGCCGGTCGGTCGAGCCGTGCAATTGCCATGGCGCAGCCAGGCATGTTCTTGTCGCAGCCCCCGATTGCCACCAGCCCGTCGAAG
>DOTC01000010.1 GCA_003513855.1 Deltaproteobacteria bacterium
GGTGGGGATCAACCACAAGGAGTACGGGGTGACCTCCACCGGCGTCGTGACGTTCGCCGAGGTGGCGATGCGGGAAGTGGGCTTCGACATCCGGAAGGACCCGTTCACGGTGAAGTTCACCGGCGGGCCGAACGGGGACGTAGCGGGGAACGCCATGCGGATCCTCCTGGACCGCTGCCCCCAGGTCCGGATCCGGCTCATCCTCGACGGGACGGGAGCCCTCGTCGACCCGGAAGGGGCGGACCGGGCGGAACTCTCCGGGCTTGTGGTGAAGAAGGACATCGAGGAGTTCGATCCCTTCCGGCTCTCCCCGGGAGGGTTCCTCCTCTACCGGAACGTCCGGAAGACGGAGGGGCTCAAGGANNACCGTGGACGACTTCTACCGGGAGTTCGAGGGCCTGATCTTCACCGTCCCGGCGGACCTCTTCATCCCCGCGGGCGGCAGGCCGGAGACGGTGGACGAGCGGAACTGGCACCGGTTCTTTCCCAAGAAAGGCGACCCCACCGTGCGCGTGATCGTGGAGGGGGCGAACTCGTTCCTGACTCCCGAGGCGCGCCGGAAGCTCCAGGAGCGGGAGGTCATCGTCCTGCGGGATGCTTCCGCGAACAAGTGCGGCGTCATCTCCTCCTCCTACGAGATCATCGCGAACCTCCTTCTCTCGGAAAAGGAGTTCTTCGCACACAAGGAGGAGTACGTGGCGGGAGTGCTGGAGATCCTCGAGAAGCGCGCCTCGGACGAGGCGGAACTGATCTTCCGTCGCTACCGGGACGGGGGGGGGAAGGTGCCGTACACGGAGATCTCCCGCTCCTTGAGCAAGGAGATCAACGACTGGTACGCCCGGATCTTCGACCATTTCCAGGCGAGGCCGGATCTGCCTCTCAGGCCGCCGTTCCGCCAGGCGCTCCTGGCCCACCTGCCGGCGCTGATCCGGGAGACCCCCCGGTTCCGCGTCCGGGTGCGCAATCTCCTCCCGAAGTACCGGGCGGCGATCCTGGCCGTGGAGATCGCCACCACGATCGTCTACCGCGGAGGGTTCACCCCGGACTTCGGGCAGGACCTCAAGAGTTACGTCTCCCGGACGTTTTAAGGGAACGAGCCGACCGAAAGGAGGATCGCATGCGAACGACCGTTTGGTGGGGAACCGCCTCCGGATACGCAATCCTTCTGGTTTGGGCCGCTCTTGCGGCGGCAGGGTGCTCCCTCACCACGGCATACCAGAAGGAAAAGGGGACCCCGTCGAGCGATACCGTCACGCGGATGGGAGAGGCCGCCTGGCGGATCGACCTGTCCGGGTACGTCACCAACAGCCGGCAGAAGGTCCTTTCGACGCTGCTCCACCGCTGCGCCGAGGTGACGGCCCAGGCCGGGTACGACTACTTCGTCATTACCGGTGGGGAAGTATACGGCGAAAACGATCCCCAGCCGGCGCCCCTGGCGACCTACGCCCCGGAAGGGTCCGCCGGGGGGAGGCAGGAGGGAGCGTTGCGGGTCAGCCAGCGCTACAACGGTACGGCCCTGTTCCAGGCCTTCAAGGGGAAGAAACCCGCGGACAACCCCCTNNATTGTGGCCGGTCGCGACGGGTTCGGTAAATTACCGCACGGCCGGGGAACGGAGAGGATGTCGATGATGCGGCGGGCGCCGGTCTTCCTGTTGATCGCTGCGGTCCTGATGTTCCCGGTCCTTTCCGGGGCGCAGTCCCCGCAGGAAAGATCCCCCGGCCCCGGGTCGGAGACGGCCCCGGCGACCGCCCCGGTCACGCTCGACGGCAAGGTACTCTTCCGCGTTCGCGGCGTGTCGGCGTACCCCGCCGAAACCCGGGCAAAGGAAATCGGCGGGCGCATCAGGAAGTTCGCCCGCGACGAAACCGTTTCCCCCCAACGATTGCGCGTGGTCGAGTCCGCCGACCGGTCGGATATCTACGCCGGAGATCGGTTCCTCTTTGCCGTCGTCGACGCGGACGCCACCATCGAAAGGGTCGAACGTCCGTTACTGGCCCAAGTCTATCGGGATAGAGTCATCGAGGCAGTGAAGGCGTTCCGGAGGGACCGCAGCCCGGGCGTTCTCTTGAACAATACCTTTTACGCCCTCGTGGCCACCGCCTTGTTCGTGGTCGTCCTGCTTGTCCTGCGTTGGGTCTTCGGGCGATTCGACGCCTTTGTCGATCGGCACATCAAGGCGGACCTCGATAAGCTTCAGGCCGTCTCCAAACATTTCATTCAATCCGAGCAGCTTTGGGGTGCGCTCCGGCAAGGGGTCCGGACCGCTCGTGTTGTCTGCGTTCTGGTCCTCACCTACCTGTACCTCAATTTCGTCCTCAGCCTTTATCCCTGGACGAAACCGTTTGCGGAAGAAATGCTTTCCCTTCTCCTGGATCCCCTCCATGCCATGGGAGTAGCGTTTCTTGCTTCCGTGCCGGATTTTGCCTTCATAGCGGTCCTGGCCGTCGTAACCCGCATCCTGCTCCGGTCGATCCGTCTTTTCTTTACAGCCGTCGCGCAGGGAAGGGTCAGGATGTCGGGGTTCGAACCGGAGTGGGCCCTGCCGACCTTCAAGATCGTCCGGCTGGTCATCATCGCGTTCGCGGTGGTGATGGCCTATCCCTACATTCCCGGCTCGAGTTCGGGAGCGTTCAAGGGCGTGTCGCTCTTCCTCGGGGTCATCATGTCCCTCGGCTCCACCTCGTTAATCGCCAACGTCATCGCCGGGTTCACGATGACCTACCGACGGGCGTTCCGGCTCGGGGACCGCATCAAGGTCGACGACTACACGGGCGACGTGGTGGAGATCCGGAACATGGTCACCCATCTCCGCACGCCCAAGAACGAGGAAGTCGTCCTCCCGAACTCCGTCATCCTGAACAGCCACGTGGTCAACTACAGTACCCTCGCGAAAAAGCAGGGGCTGATCCTGCACACCACCGTGGGGATCGGCTACGAGACCCCGTGGCGGCAGGTCGAGGCGATGCTGCTCATGGCGGCCGAGCGGACCCCGGGCCTGCTGCGGGAACCGCCGCCTTTCGTCCTTGCGAACTCCCTGGGGGACTTCGCGGTGAACTATGAGATTAACGCCCACTGCGACGAACCGGCCGCCATCCCCCGGCTGTATTCGGCGCTGCACAAGAACATCCTCGACGTCTTCAACGAATACAACATCCAGATCATGACACCCGCCTACGAAGGGGACCCTGAGCAGGCCAAGATCGTGCCCAGGGACCAGTGGTTCACACCCCCGGCGAAGGGGTCTTCGGACGACAAGCCCGCCTGAAGGGATCGCGGAACGGAAAGATTACCGGCGCGGCGTGGGGCGCGGACCCGGGGGCGGCCGTGCGACCGGCGGCCGGGGAGTGGGCGGCCTCTCGACCGGGGGCCTGGCAACGGGCGGCGGACGCGAAGGAGGCGGGGGCCCGATCGACGGCGGGGGCGGGTGGACGTGTCCCGGCCCCCAGTACCACGGGTCGTAATATCCTGCACCCACGTAGACCGTGCCGGAACCGGAACCCCCCGTCGACGCGCACCCCGTGAAGAGGACGCCGAGGAGAACCAGAGCGAGCGACGATCCGAAGAGGAAGCGCCCGCGAGGCGAACCGTTCGGCCCCCTCATCGCGCACCTCCCTCTTCCGGACGCTCTTCCCATTTCACGATGCCGAGCACGCCGCCGCGCGGGTCTGCGATGACGGCGAGGTTCCCGTCGAGGAGATCCGGGCGCGGGGCCAGGAGCACGGTCCCTCCCTCCTGCCCCGCTTTCCGAAGCACAGCGGCGANNTCCCCCCGGGGCCCGGAGGTTCGGCGCTGACCTCGTATCCGGCAAGCCCCTGGTAAAATTGCGCCTCCTTGTCGGGCTGACGCGCCAGGAGGTCCATCCAGAAGAAGTCCATGGGTTCGACCGGCGCGTCCGCGGGATCGCCCGTTTCGGACGTGAGGAGCCCGAACAGTGCCCCTTCGGGGTCGCGGCACAACGCGTATGTGCCGCGTCCGGCGACCGTCCTGGGAGGGACCACCACCGTCCCGCCGTTCCGCACGACGTAGCGGACGGCGCGGTGGATGTTCTCCACCGACATCAGGGCGATCCAGCGCGCACCGTGAGCCGCACCGTTACGCCGTTTGTGAAAAAATGCCCCGCCGATTGCCGTTCCGCCGTTCTCGATGGCGAGGTAGGACCCCGGGGCCCCCTCCACGGGCCGGAAGCCCCAGCCGAAGACGGCGCCATAGAAACGTTGCGTGGCGGCAAGATCGTCCGTGACGAGATCGAACCAGACGAACTTTCCGGGGATGTACAAGTCCGTGGGGGAAGCGTTCAGGGCCGGCAGGCGCTCGGCTTCTTTCGAAGAACATTCTCCGTGGATGGAAAGAATGCAAAGGATACCGAGAAGGAAAGGCAAAACCATGAGGGCAACGCGTCGGTTCATGTTCTTTCCCGTATCGCCGGTGGGCGCTTCAGGCCCATCCTTTTCCTGGTGCCGGTCGAAGACAGAGCCTAATAGTACAGCTTCCCGTACAGCAGCAGGCCCATGTAATCGAATTTGATGTTCCCCACGAAATCGATGTTCGGGTAGTCATCCCCTTTCGCCTCAATATCCACCCTGAAGTTGTTGGTGGCAAGCCCGAACCCGAGGTTCTTCCAGGGCCTGTACTCCACCGCGGTCGTGGAGTCCACCATCGCTCCCTTGAAATCCCCGACCTTCAGGTAGAACAGATCGATGGTCTGCCGCAGAAACCACTTCCGGGTCAGCGCGAAATCGGCCCGCAGACCGATCGCCGGAAGCGGGGCGGTGATGGACTCCCCCGTCTCCCCGATCCCCGAAGCGGCCACCCCGTACTTGATCGGCATCACGAACACACCCAGACCCGCGGCCAGGTTGACCCGGTTGTCCAGGAAAAAAGAGTAGTTGTACGCCGCCTTCCAGATCTGCACGTCCAGGAAGCTGTCCACAGTGCTCCCGATGGGATAGACCACATTGTCGATTTCGATGTCGCGCCCCAACGTCTTGGTCGCGTCCCGGTTCAGCTGGAACCAGGAGAACTCCGCCTGGTGGCGACGGCTCTTCCCGAAACGGACCGCGGCCCCAACCCGAAATACTCGGGAGGTGGTATCCAGACCCAGGGCATCCTCGAGATTTACGTCGAACCCGGTTCCCAAATTGCTGAGACCGAGACGAACGTCGCTGTTGACATCGGCGACGAACCCCCCGAAGGTGACGCTGTACCGCTCCCAGGGCCAGTTCGGGTCCGCGGGGCCCGCGGAAAATGAATTGCGGGGAAACGAAAGAACGACAAGGATCGCGAGCAGAATGGGAATCGCTCTCTTCACTGTTTTTCCCCCTTATCCGTATTGGAAAATCCCTCTTGTCCGGCGCGAGACGGATGCATCACAAAAGGTTCGATCCCTTGAGAGGATGCCGACCATTTTGACCCATGGAGGAAACGGAAGATGCGGTTCCCTGTATTTTGGTGATACATTATCGGGAATATAAATCGCTGACAACCATTTTCGGACGGTGAACCCGATTGAAGAGAAAGATCACCCTGGCTCTGCTTGTGGCCACTGCGGTGATGTCCCTTTCCTTCGCCGCAGCGGCCGCGGACTCCGAAACCCGCATCGAGCCGTACCTCTGGAGCGCGGGGTTTTCCGGAACTCTCGGCGCTCCCGGAACCGGCCCCGGCCTGCCGGGAGACATCGTCGATTCGACCTTCGGCGACCTCGTCGGCAACCTGGACATCGCGGGCGGCGGAATGCTCTATGCGGAATGGCGGGGGAACCGCTGGTCGGTATTCGGGGACTGGACCTACGCGCGTCTCACTTCCCAGGCCGCCTCTCCCATCCCGATCCTGTTTGCAGGCGTGGAGGGAGAACTGAAGGGCCATATCGTCCAGGGTGCGGTTGGGTACCGGATCTACGGTGGAGAAACGTCGCGCGTGGACCTGTTCGGCGGCCTGCGCTACTACAACCTGGACCTCGTGCTCGATCTGCAGGCCGGCCTGCTCGGGGCCAGGTCGCTCTCCGCAGACGATGGATGGGTGGATGGAGTTGTCGGCGCCCGCTGGGAGTCGGTTCTCGGCGGAAACTGGGTCCTCGGGCTCCAGGGGGACGTCGGGACGGGCGGTTCCGATTTCACCTGGCAGGGGAACGGGTCGATCGCCTACCGGTTTTCCTGGTGCTCGATCGCAGCCGGCTGGCGTCACCTCGAGGTGAAATACGAAAAGTCCGGCATGACACTGGACGCTGCCCTCAGCGGGCCGTACCTCGGTGTTCTCTTCCGGTTCTGACCCCGGGAATTCGAACCCACGCACGGCAGGGACATCCCCTCGGGTTCAGCGTTTCTGCGGTTTTCTTCCGGCGCCTTCTTTCTCTTGAATTTCCAGGATCCGGGTCCGGACGGTGTCGATGTGCATGCGCATGGCGTAGCGCTCCTGTGCGAAGGAAAGAGGAGGCCGGGTGTTGTCGATCTGCCCGTCGATCCAGGAGAGGCGGTCCAGGTACTCGGACCGGCGGCCCGGGTCGGGATCTCGCAGCAGGTCGGATTCGAGGACCATGAGGTCCCCGTACCAGCGGTAGATGCGGGAACGCATCCGCCACCGGTAGATCGGCGGGATGAACTTCATCAGGGGGACCAGGATCCCCAGAACGGGAATCAGCAGCAGAGCCGCGCGGGTGGCGAGGGATGCTGCCCAAAAGGGAAGGTGGCGATAGAGGAACGGCAGGCCCGACCTGTAGTACCGGATGGCATCCCCGCTCATCGGGATGTCGCCCTCGCGCGGCGCGGGGAATTCCCCGGCGCGCTCGAAGACGCCATGCCCCCCGTGGACTTTCCTTGCAACCTCCAGCAGGGGACCGATGAGGGCCGGGTGCAGGCTCTCCCGCGCCACCAGGAGCGCCACGTCCGCAAGAAGGTTCACTTCCCTGGGGGGGATATCCTCCGCCAGGTCGATGCCGGCGGCAGGCAGCCTGACCACCGACAGGAGCGGAAAGTGGATCGGGTACGCATCGGCCCTTGGGAAGTCGAGCAGGCGGATTCCTCTCGCGCGCAGGAGATCCTGGATGACGGGAGCTTCCGGCGAGGCGAAGAAGAACGCCACATCCGCCTCCCCTCCCTTGATCGCCCCTGAAGCGGCCATCCCTCCCAGGTCGAGAAGCTTGGCCGCAGGAATATCAATGCCGCCAGCGGCGAGAAGTTCCCTGACGACTTTTCGCGTTCCGCTTCCTGGGGCGCCGACGGCAAGCCGCTTGCCTCTGAGCGCCTTCCCGCTGTCGACCGGATCCGTCCCGCGGGCAAAAACCCACAGCGGCTCATAGTACAGGGCTCCCAAGGAGACCAGGCCGGAGGGATCGGTCCCCTTTGCCGCACCGCCCTGGACGAACCCGATGTCCACCCGGAACCCGGAATCCTTCATCCGATCCAGGTTCTCCAGGGTTCCGTCGGAAGGAAGGACCTGCAGCGTGATTCCCTTCTGCGCCAACAAGTCCCGGTAACGTTCCGCGTAGGCAATGTACGCACCGCCCTCGCTGCCCGCGGTCATGACGATGGTGCGCGGAGGACCGGGGCGGACCAGGAAATAGAAGAACAACAGGGTGGCGGCGACGACGAGAACCGCCGGCAAAAGGATGAACAGGAGGTACTCCCGGGAAAATTTCGGCTTCTGGCGCCAGATCATCTTCATGGCTTCCTCATATCCTTCTCAGAACCGGAGGCCGAACGCAACCCCCAGAAACCCGGCCTGGTCGTAATCCTCCTCGGCGATCCGGTTGCCGGTTTCGTCCTCCAGGCGCAGCTTGCCCCCCAGCGCCACACCCCCGACCAGGCTGGCCACGGCCCGGGGGCTCAACCGGTAGGACGCACCGCAGAAGAGAGGAAAGGACCGGTCGTCGCCCACCCCCTCGGGGGCAACGCCTTCCCGATCAAGCCGGAACCGGAGTTTTTCATACCGGCCGCCGAGCGAAAGATCCCAACTGTCGGACACTGTCCAGCGCAGAATCAGGCCGGGGCCCCGGGTGGCGCCCAGGCCGCGACCGGTTTCCAGGCGGAGGCGGTCGGTGATCTTCCAGTCGATGAGCAGGACGGGGAATATGTCGGGAGAATCCTCGATCTGGCTCATCACCCCGATACCCGGCCCGATGGTCAGCCGGTCGCCGAAGCGGTAGGAAAACCCGGCAAAGCCTCCACCGGACACCGAATCGCCCAGGGCGGCATCGCTTTCCCCCGCAGTCCGCACCGAGGGGATCACGAAGGCCGTCCAATTCCGGCCGAAGCCCCACCGCACCGGTGTGCTGACGCGAACGGTATGGACGGTTTCCCAGGGCACAAGACCGGCCATCCCCCGGTCGCCGGAAAAATCGTATTTGTCTACCCCGTAGCCCAGGGCCAGGGAGACGCTGCGCCGGTAGTCCGGTGCATACGTTGCCCCTCCCTGGAGAAACAGCCTGTTCACGCGGAAATCCCCCCCGCCATCAAGCCCCGCGTCGAACTGGTGGGCGGCCCCGCCTCGCAGGGAGAGGGACCAACCCCTTTCCGGGACGTACGGACCTTTGCCGCTCCGCGTATTCTGTCCGGAAGCGGGGACCACAGAAGCAGAGAGCAGGAACAGGATGGAGAGCACCCCCGGGAGGAGCACATCCATCGGGATGGGAGTCCGGGGGTTCAATTCCGACGTTTCTCCTCGATCTCCTTTCTCTTCACGGGAAGCCATCACTCAAGGACCTCTACGTGGTCGAGGGGGACCGATGTCTCGCTCAGGAAAAGGACCAGCCGGGACCCGTCGGTGAAATAGGGGTCCCCGGTCAGGTTTTTCCTCGGGTGGTCGAAATCCGCGCGTCTGACCCCCCCCACAACAGTAAACCGTTGCACGAACCCGGAAGCAAGAAGATCCTGGAGAAGGGAGACGCGCGCCTCGTCCACGTCCGGATCGATCTTGTGGGTCATCAGGATCGGGGACCCGGTGGTGAATCGGACGCCGATGTCCCGGCTGATCTGCCCCACCCACGGAAATTATATAACACCCTTTTTCCCTTTGAAGGGGTGGTAGGGAAAACCGCGGGAGTAGGAGTCCCACTTCGGAATCATTGCAATTCTTAAGCGGTAGTCATCTACGGCGTCGACATGGCCGAAAAGACGGTGAAAGGAGTTGTCGTGCCGGGAATGATATGTCGTGCGGTGCTCCCCGGGGTCCAGCTTGGACCGGCCCCGGGGAGCGTCGCACCGTGAGCTCATGCGTCCGGGACCCCGGGGCTCACTGCTTTTTCCCTTCTTCCGGGTACGGGAAGTCCCGGCCCAGCGCCTTGCTGGCTTCCTCATAGATCGGGCGCAGCACGTCGTCGACGTTCCAGTAGCCGGAACTCGTGAAGTCGCTGAAGCCAACCTTCTTTTGATCCAGCCCGTACTCCTTTGCGAAAGCTTTCCGGTCGTCGAGACTCAGCGGTTTTGCTGGAGCGGCCAGCGGCGGTGCCCAGGTGTGGTGGTCGACTTCGGCCATGCACACCCGGATGCTGTCCTTGGTGACATTCCAGACCATGTAGTCCTCGGCGAGGCTTAGCGGGCCGTCGTATTTAGCGCGAGTGGGACCACCATCGCTCTCCCACACCGGTCCCGTCCGGCTTCTACTTTCTCCGGAAACCGAGGACTCCCCCGACACCGGCCGCGGTGGCGGACGGCAAAAGGGCGACGAGATACCGTCCCGCACCCTCAACGTTCTTGCCGACCCATGCGGTGGACGAATTCACCACCGACTCGGCTGTCGAACCATCCAGGCCCCACGTAACGAAAAGCCCGATCACCGCCAATGCGATGCCGGCGACCAGCGAGGTGAGTTTCATCGCACGCCGGGCAGACCAGCCGATGAAATATCCGCCGAGATAACTCCCGGTGAGAGCCATCGTAGCGCGTGCGGCAGGTGACAACCACGAGGCGGTCGCGCCCTTGTCCGGACCGGCTATCCAGTAACCGAGGGAACCGAGGAACAGCGCGCCGGCAAGCAGCATCGATTTCGAGGTAAAAGGAGACCCTCCCTTGCGCTGTTGCACGATTGAACCAAGGACTTCCTTTGTATCGTTCCCCATGATCTTCCCCTCGGCGGAAATAATCTCCTCGCAATCGGCAGGTCCATGACGATCAGTCTCCCGTGCTCCCGATGAACCGGTAAATGGCAGCGCCAAGAAGTCCACCGATAACAGGGGCTACCCAGAAAAGCCACAGCTGCGCCGTGGCCCAGCTCCCGACGAACACGGCCACACCGGTACTGCGTGCGGGGTTTACCGAGGTATTGGTTACGGGGATGCTGATCAAATGAATCAGAGTAAGCCCCAAGCCGATTGCGATCGGTGCGAAGCCTTGTGGCACGCGCTCGTCGGTCGCGCCGAGAATAATGATCAGGAACATCATGGTCATGACCACTTCCGTTAACAGGGAAGCAGATAACGAGTACCCGCCAGGGGAATGCAGGCCATATCCGTTGGATGCAAGGCCCGATGACACATCAAAACCGGCCTTGCCGCTGGCGATGAGGTACAGGACGCCCCCCGCAACGACCGCTCCCGAGACCTGTGCACCAATGTATGGCAATAGCTGGTTCGCCGGGAACCGGCCACCGGCCCAGAGCCCGATGGAAACCGCCGGGTTGAGGTGACAGCCGGATATGTGTCCGATGGCATAGGCCATCGTCAGGACTGTAAGTCCGAACGCCAGGGCTACCCCGAGGAGTCCGATCCCGACGTTCGGGAAGGCGGCGGAAAGGACCGCGCTTCCGCATCCTCCCAATACGAGCCAGAAAGTCCCGATCAACTCTGCAACAGACCTTTTGGCAAGCGACACCCTGTTTCTCCTCTCCTGGGCAGGATCCTTCGACAGTTAATGACAATCCGATGAAACTGTTTGCATCGAACATGAGGACGAGACCGAAAACGTAGTGCCGGTGCCGCCGGTTTGACGCGTCTCCAGCACCTGGTCGATGGAGAAGCTGCCCGGGTTCTGGCGCGGCGGATACTCCTTGAAGGTCGCAAGGAACTGGGCGACGATGGCCTGCGCAGGCGCGAGCGCGAACATCCGTTCTGCGCGCCACTGCCAGCGGTGCCTTCGGTCGAGTGGGGCAGGTCCCCTCCCCACCCCAAGTCCCTGGAGGCGAAAGCTCAGGGACCGGGTTTCGATGATTCCCCGCCGTCGACCTGTTTCCGGTAGTGATCGACGAGCCGCTCCCAATCCAGGAACCCGATCTCCGACAAATGAAAGGGCCGTTCCTCGATAAAGAGTACGGCCCGGAGTCCGTCGGTGTGATAGCTCCCCACGCCCGGGATCGTTCGCGGAGCCGATGCCTTGACCTGTCCCACCCCCTGGACGAACCCGATCCTGGCGAGGAACTGCGAATAGACGATGTCCTGGACCAGGTCGTTGCGGGCCTCGTCCACGTTGGGGTCGATGGGAAGGGGTGCGCCGTCTTCCGCCGGGCGGGCAAAGCGCCCCCCAAGCGGAGAGCTTACCTGGGCGACCCAGACGGGGATGCCCCGGAAGCGGATCGGCGTCAGCCAGGCTCGAAAGAGATGCGGCTGCGCCGCGACCCAGAGATCCCGCTTGCTTGCGGAGAAATCCTGGGGGCGCCCGAAGAGATACCGGTTGTCGGCAGGCGTAACGCGGTAGCCGCGGCGGATGAAGGCGGGGCCCACGTCCGTGATCTGTCCGATCAGCACGAGGTTGAGGGGTTCCACCTGCGTCCCGTTCCTGCTCGTTACGCAGCACGGCAGCTGCTCGAGAAGCTCGCGCAGATGCGACTCGTCGTCGGTCTCCACCACGCCGGATTGGGCGATCACCTGGGATAATTGTCGATACCGTTCTTCGGGGCTTGTGGTTCCCTCAGTCGGGACGATCAGGTTGACGGCCTGGGCCCACTTCCGGCCGACCAGGTCCACGGAGACAAACTTGTTGACTTCATCCCGGTTCGTGTAGACGAAGCCCGACTCCGTCGACCGCGGACCGACGACCAGCTTGTGGGCCAGACCCCTGATGTGCTCGTCGAGCTGCGCGTTGGCGTCGTCGGAGAACCGCTTATGATACGCGAAGGAGACCTCCAGCGGGGAAAAGTACCAGGGGTCCAGCCCCGTCGGAGAGAACAGGAGGGGACGGTCCGTATCGTTCTCGATCTCGAGCCACAGAGGCTGAACCCCTTTCTCCTCCAGGTCGACGCCGAAGATGGCCCGGCTTTCCTCCGGGCTTGGTATCGTCGCGGATACGCGGACCCCTTCCCCGGCAGCCGTCTTGGCGCGATGTCGCAATGCCGCCTCATCGAGAGGGTCAGGCCGGTGGAAAGGGGTGGCACAGGCGCCCAGAAGCAACAAGAGACACAGGACAACGGCTCCCCGGACAGGGCGCAGCACAGAAGGCATCCGTGGCATCCGCGGCGGTTCGCACGCGCAGAATGCGGCAGCTGTCCACCGGTCCCCGCATCTCGATGTTTTCGGCTTACCGGCGCGCATCGGACACCTCCCGGTTCAAACTGGTCAGTGGCCTCGGCGGTGGCTCCCAGTCGACGAGGTCTATGTCTGCCAGCGTGCGGGGTCTCGGCTCGAAAAACATCACCACGCGCAGCCCGTCCGTGAAGTAGGGGTCATCACCGAGGTTGAACCGCGGGGATTCCCTGGTCGCCTCTCCCACCCCCTTCACGAAGCCGACGCGGGCCAGGGCCTGGGAGTACGCCAGGTCCTCCAGGAGATACCGCCGCGCCTCGTCCACATAGGGGTCGATCACGTGCGTCGTAAGAATCGGGGTCTTGGTGGTGAACTTCACGCCGATATCCCGGCTGATCTGCCCCACCCAGACCCGCTTGCCCCGGAATCGAAGCGGCGAAAGCCACATGCGCAGGTGGTTGCGCTGGTGGATGTTGCCCCGCGCCTTCTGGGCGGCCAGGTCCTGCCGACGCCCGTAGACGTACAAAGGACTGACGGGCGAGTACCGGTACCGCCCCCCCACCAGGAACGACTTGACGGTCCGCCACGCCGCCTTCCTCCAGATGATCTCCGTCCCGTGCCAGCCGCGGCGCGCGTAAGCGGGAAAGATGTCCTCGTTGTTGCCGACGAACACCAGGTTCAGCGGATCCCCGTACCCGGTGCCCCCCTTGTTGGCGGTGCAGCAGGGAAGCTTCTCGAGCTCCCGCCGCAGCGCCTCCTCCTCCTCGATCTCCACGATCTCCCCGCTGCCGTACAGCGCATCGAAATCCACGAGGGTGTAGTCCCCCTTGAACGTCGGGTCGAGAATCATGTACGTGAAGCTTCTGGCCTTCTCCCGGGAGATGAGGTCGATATCAACCGCCTTGTACCCCTCGTCCCGGTGGACGACCAGGAACCCGGAGGCCGTGGCGCCCGGATAGACGGGATTTTTAAACTGCAGGGACTCGAAGTGGTCGAGGACGGCCTGGCCGTCCCCGCCCGCGGAACGGAAGGCGTAGGCGGCCTCCGACGCGGAGTAGTACGACGGGTCGAGACCCGACGTCAGGAACCAGTACGGAAGGTCCTCCTCGTTCCTGACCTGTACCCAGACCGCCTGCAATCCCTTGTCGGCCAGGTCGACGCCGTAGATCGCTTCCGCCTCCTCGGCCGTGGGGACGGCGACGGTAACCGTCAGCCCGTCCTGGACCTGCGTCTGCGCGCGCGCCTTGAAGGGGACCTCGGCGACCGGGCGCGGGGAGAAGGACGTGGCGCAGCCCGATGCAACAACCGCGAAGGCAAGGCACAAACCAAACAAAGGATTGGCTCTCATAGGGCCTCCTCGACCAATATTCCAAAACTTTTCTGGAACTGGTAGACCGCATCCGCCGAATCGGTGAACGCTTTCGTGTCTTCCAGGGTGATCTGCTTGCTGAATCCGAGATCATTCTCGTAATACCGATCCGCCAGCTGCCGGGACAAGTCCTCATTTTCGAACACGATCGCCGTTTCGTTGTTGAGCCCCCTGCTGCGCGGGTCCAGATTGTACGATCCGACGATCGAGACGCGTCGATCGAAGACGGCATACTTGGCGTGGATGGTCCCTTCGGTCTTCTCGGCCGCACCGGCGCGATGGCCCTGCCATTCCCAGACTTGCAGGCCCCCTCCACCACAGGACCGGACAGCGGGATCCTCGTTCACGACCAGCATGTCGTCGTAGTAGTCGCGCCCCACGATGGTCAGCATGGGCAGATCGTTCGTTTCGGGGCTGTTGGTCAAGAGGATCACCTTCACGCACCGGCGCGCGGCGTCCTTTACGGCCTCGATGAACGGCCTGGAGGCGACGAAATACGCATTGCCGACGAGAATCTCGTTTTTCGCCTCCCGGATCGATTTGAGATACACCTGTTCGATATAGGTCTCCCCGAACCGCGGCCGGTTCTGGAAGAACCGGCACGTCGCCCCTTCAAACCGGAGGTCCACGGTGTTATCGGCCAGGGCACGGACATTCTTGTTCAACCGTTCGTCGGTTTGATACTCCAAATCCATCTTTCCGGTTTCCTCGAGAACCTTGCGCGTCGCCTCCCAGTACAGATTCGTGTTGAGAACGCCCCGACTCTCCTTGATTTTCAGGAAATGGTCATAATTGCGTTCGAAGGTCGCCACCATGTCCTTGATGACATCGCCCTTGACGACCACATCCTGGTCCCGCCAGTAATGGGAGGGGTCGGAAGGATCGATGCGGAAATATTCGTTGGCGATGTTCATGCCTCCGACGACAGCCACCCCGTGGTCGGTTTCCCCGTCGATGATCCACATCTTTTCGTGATATCGCTTGTTCGGATCGACTGTTTCCACAGAAGGATCCTGGCTGATCACAGGGACCTCGTTTACCCATTCGAGGTACATCGCTTCGTACCCTTCCACCTCGATGCCGTTCTGTTTCAGATCGAAGTACATCCACTGGGTCTGCGGACCAACGTTGGACGCGGCATCGACGATGACCCGGACGTCCAGTCCCTGGGCTTTCTTTTTCTTCAACAAATCCGCGATATACAAACCGGACTCGTCGCCGGTGAAGATCAGGGCCTGGATCCGCACGGAGGTATCCGCGTTCTTGAGGGCCTGGATGCGTGCCGGGAAAGACCGATCCCCGTTGGGCAGCACGGCGATTCGGCACGCTTCCGGAGGGTGGACCTCGAACAGACCGCTCAGGCCGATTTCCTCGATGGGGCTGCCGACGAATTCCCGGGCGGGGCCGAACGGAGAGCCCGGCAGGGCCACTGTCTGCACCTCGGCCTGGGGAGCGGGTTCCTTGTCTGCTGCCTTTCGCGTGGATGCGCAGGAGACCATAAGGACGAGGGAGATCGCAAGCAACCATCGCAACATGTCTACTTTCATGGTATCCCTCCACCCAGATGTGATGACTGCGCACCTTCTCTGCGCTCCAGATCCTCTTCGATGAATCGGACGACGGCCTCCCCGAGAACCTCCCGCGGAAAGGCGTTTTTATCGACGAAGGTGGACGCAAGGAACCGGTTGTTCCGGCTGATCGGGACGGCAATGGCCCAGTGGTCCGCGTTCACGTACCCTACCAGGACGGAGCCCGGAATCAGTTGATCGTAGAAGATCAGCTGGCCGTCGTTGCGGGAATCGACCTGGCTCAGATCCTTGTACCCCGATTTCAGGAAGGAAGAGAGGTGATCGGCATCGGGATACGTGATGACCGAGTAGAACCGGATCGATTCCGGCAGGGGGTGGTTGGCATACCACCGTTTCCGCACCTCCGACTTGAGGCTCTCGAGACCGCCTTCGTCCCCCGGATCGCATTCGGCACCCGGCAAATGTTGAATCAGGTTTAGCGTGGACTGCTCGATGGTATTGGCCACGGGCGTTCCGCCGACCGCGCCGGCGAAACTCACCACGGCAGAAACGCGCTTCTGCAACTCCGGGTAGGCGGCAACCGCCTCCAGGATGTCCGGGGCGCCCTTCGAATACCCCACGAGGACCAGGCGCATCCCCTCCTTCGGTTCGGGCAGGCTCATGACGGCATCGCGAATGATCTTGGCATTGCGGGCACTGCTGGAGAGCGCCTCGACCTGCAGGATACCCACCTCGTGTCCGAACCGGGCGAGGTGATCATCGACACCCCCTTCGAAATCGATGAAGCCCTTGACACATTGTGTCGTGAGTCCGGGAACGAACAGGATCTTCAGAGGGGATCTGCTAGGCCCCAGGTCTACCGGAGCGCCAGTCGGCGGTGGCTCGTTCTCCAGCCTGACCAGCGCTTCTTCGCAAGGACGGTAATCCGGCATACCCGGGCCGCGTTCGTTCGTGACCGCGCAGAAGATCTCGCGGAAACGGGCACGGCCATCGACGACGCCGGCCGCGGACGCGGGGACCAGGACCAGCGGCGGCGTATCGATGGAATACGCGATCATCGGTTTCGGGGCGCAGCCAGACAATATCGCAAAACCAACTGCCAGAATTACACTTGGAGCACAGGAAAAAAATCGCGGTCGCGAAAACGTAGGGAGGAAGCGAACAAAAGTTAAGATGTCGATTGGAATATTCACGACACCGGTCCAATCCTTAATTGAACTCTTTGCATTAATTTTCAATGATGATTTTCTTGTTGCGATATAACAGATGCCTACTACATTAAAATGGATTCAATTATTACTCCCATTTAAAATTACTCGTACTGATTCTCAGTATTGAATACAACGGGGCGGCCGACGACCAGCTCATACTGCGGCGCATGTGGAATTTGCTCTGAAGCGCGGTACGGATAAGCTCTTGAAGGTCGATCAAAACCAGGTACTCCCGAAAACGAAGTATATGGCCCATTGCTCCGGGCCCCGTGCGACGTCCACCCCCATGTGCAACCCGAACTCGCGGGCGATGAGGTAGCGAAATCCCCCGCCGGCGTTCCATGCGGTCTCCGCATCATTGAGTTCATCAAGTCCATCCGCTGCCTTCCCGATCCCCGCAAACCCGACAAGACCCCAACGCGGGGTGACCATCCAGCGCTCCTCCGTTTCGAGCACCAGCACGTCGGTCCCCTGATAGCGCATCGCCGGGATGCCCCGCAACTGGACGAAGGGAAGGGCGTAGAATGGGGCTCCTGCGCTTATGAACTGCCCGTCGGCCCGCAATCCTGCAACGACACTCGGCAGCACGGGCAAGTATCCTGCAGCTCTTGCGTGCAGCTTCCGGTAATTGTAGTCCCCGCCGAAGATTTCATTGAAGAAGCCAAACGAAGCATCCGCGTGGACACCCCGGTTCGGGGTGAAGATATTGTCCCGGCTGTCGTATTCGATGTGCGGGGTAAACCCGCCGATCCTCGATCTTACCGACCAGTCCCGATCGGTGACGCCGGGGATGTCCCTCCCGGGTTTGAACGTGATGTCCGAGGAGACGAAGATATATTTCAGGCCGGCGAAGAAATCGCTCTCGCCGATCCGTGTGACGATATCCTGCACGAAAGGAATTGTCCGCATTTCGAAATCCCGGGAGATGTCGGATGTCTTGGGGCCCGTCCCGTAAAACGCAAGCTCCAGGGAGGCGTACCCTATCCCGCCGAAATACCGGATTCGGTCCTCCTTCCATACCCCCCTGTGACCTCCGACAACACCCCAACTTCCGTTTTCCGTGGCGAAACCGCCGACCGCGGAAAGGCTGGGCGCCACCATCCGTTCCTCCCCGGCGGGCGCGTCCGACATCGCCGATTCCCCTCCCTTTTCGTGGAAAAAAACCAGCGCTCCCGCAGCCCCGTATCCTACTGCGGGTTCGGTGATGGGAGCCAGGATGGGGACGAAACCCTTTCGTGTCTTGAGCTTCCGGCTCATATCGAACGCACCGTCCGTCGGGTCGGTGAAACGTTCTAGAAAAGAGGTCCCGGCGGGGACTGACGTTGCCGTCATCAGGAGAACCAACGCCGTAAGGAAGCCGCAAAGAAGAATGTTTCTGGGCATGAAACCAAGCCTACCAGTTTTTATGGATCACCAGAACACGAAACCAACCATCGTGGATGGCATCATTACGGAAAACCTTTCGTGGAAACCATATAAGCAGAGCAAATCTATCTCGTCGATGATGGCAATTAATATCATTGGGAAGGTGGCATTCAAAGACACGCACAACCCAAAGCGGGGAGGGGGAGACGATGAAAAAAATGGTTGCGACAGCGGTTGCGGTGGTGTTTCTGACGGGTGCCCCTTTCCCTTTCGGAATGAGCAAGCCAGCGGCAGCCGATTGTCAGGAGGAAGTGGATGAGTTGCGCAAAGAGATCGATCAGAATAAGGATGACTACAGCGCGGATGCCAGGCGGGAAGCAAAAAGGCATCTGGCCGCTGCCGAGCTGAACCGGGTCAATCCCGTGAATTGCCGCGAGGATTTGAGGAAGGCACGCCAGGCACTGCGCGAAGGGCGCCGGGAAAAAAAGCGCGAAAAATGATCCATTGCTCCCGTTGGCTATAGGCAGGAACCGGACGGAAGGGGGGGGAAATGCACTCTCAGAAAATCCCGGTCGACGAATTTCTTGTGGCGCATGGCGGTCCGTTTTTCGAGCTGCAGCGTCGACTAGGACTGCTGCGCGAGGACGCCCTCCGTGCCGGTATCCGGGCCCCCCTGTTCATAGGGCTCGCTTGGGGCGTGCCGCTGGTACTGAGCCTCCTCGCGGGCAATGCCTTCGGCCAGCGGGCGGAACACCCATACCTTCTTGATCTTCGTGTCTGGGGCCGTTTTTTCCTCGCGGTGGGCCTGTTCATACTCATGGAGCGGCAGACCCAGGAACGCCTTCGTGTTTATCTTCGGCAGCTCGTGCGGGCCCCCTTGCTCGCGCCCGGCTCGTTCGAGGCAGCGGCCGCGGCGGTGACCAGGGCGCTGCAACGGCGGGACGGGCGACTCGCCGAGGCCGTCTGCCTGGCGATCGCCATCGCCTTCTCCATTGCATTCCTGTTCCGGATCCTTGATGCGGAAGCGGGTTCCTGGGCGGTGCGGGTATCGGGTGGCAGGAATGCACTGACGCCGGCCGGGTGGTGGTGTGTCGTCGTGAGTTCCCCGATCTTCTTCTTTCTGTTGCTGCGCTGGCTGTGGCGGCTGCTCGTGTGGAGCAAACTGCTGCGGGACCTGGCGGCGCTGGAATTGCGCCTGGTTGCCACGCATCCCGACGGGCACGGCGGCCTGGCCTTTCTCGGCAAGTATCCCAACGCCTACACCATGTTCGTCTTCGCCATGAGCTGCATGGTGGGCGGCGGCCTCGCGCAGGCGCTTCCGGGCGGCGAGATCTCGCCGACCACTTACGGGTACGTCATGGGAGGCTGGTTGCTGTTCGTGCTGTCGCTCTTTGCCTATTCCCTGTCCGCCTTCAGCAAACCGCTCAAAACCCTCAAGGAACAGACCCTCCTCGCCTGCAGTGCGCAGGCGACGCGCTATCACCGTGCCGCCGAGCGGGCGCTCCTGGGCGGAAATATCAGTGCCGCCGAGGATTCCGACCCGGCATCCCCCGACACGATTCCCGATCCTTCCAAGACGTTCGCGGCGGTCGGCAAACTGTCCACATTGCTGGTCAGCCGCTCGGCACTGCTTCCGATTTCGGCCGCTGCACTCCTGCCGCTTGTTGCTGCCGGCGCCACGCAACTGCCGATCAAGGAATTGCTCCGCATCGTGAAACGCCTGCTGCTGCTTTAGACTGCTGCTTGTGGATGTGTAAGGCTCATGCCGGTTCGAGGGCAGCCTTACTTGATCCGGAAGTTCACGCGGCTGTCCTTGACCTTTTCATTCTTTTCCGGCGCAAGCGACGCAGGCTCGACGAGGAAGAGGCGGTTCGCTTCCACCTTCCCCTCCTTCTGGAGATAGTCGCTCACGTTTTCCGCACGCTGAAGCGCCAGAAGACGCAGGTCGTCCTTCGTGACCTCGATGTTGTCGTGCATCAGTTTTTCCATCTCGGGAACGGGAATATCCTTTGCGATCCCGAGGAAATTCCTCGGCTTGGAGAATTTTTCGGCCTTGTAGGCCTTCTTGAGGTACTTCGGGTACTCCTCGGGGGTGACGACGACCTCGTCCACCGAGATCTCGGCCTTCCCTTTTCCCACCGTATCCTTCAGTTTCTGTGCCTTCACTTTCCGCTGGAACAGGGTGTTTCGCAGCTCCTCCCTGTCCCTTTCGGTGTCCACGTGTCCCTCGATCTCCATCTTCAGGGCCGGACGCTCGAAGAGCACCTTCGCCAGACCGGAAAGCTTCTCCTTCCCGGGCGGCGGGATCGCCGCGCTGCCGTAATCGAAT
>DOTC01000043.1:0-15384 GCA_003513855.1 Deltaproteobacteria bacterium
CACCTGATCGGGGTCCGGTACGAAACCTCCGCGGACCAGTTGCGCTACGCGCTGGCCGAGATCCGCACGATGCTCTACTCTCATCCGAAGGTCGAACGGGATGGCGCCCGCATCCGCTTCGTCGGGTTCGGCGGCTCCTCCCTGGATCTCGAGATCTTCGCCTACGTGAAAGCGACCGAGATGCCCGACTTCCTGGGCATCCAGGAAGATCTGCTGCTGCGGATCATGGACATCATCGCCCAGGCCGGGACCGGCATCGCATTCCCGTCCCAGACGACCTATCTTGCCAAGGATACGCCGCTCGACTCGCAGAAGACGGAGGAGGCCGTGACCCAGGTGCGACAGTGGCGTGACCGGGGGGAATTGCCCTTCCCCGACTTCCGTCCGGATCAGGTCGGCCCCCCGCGCAATCCGATCGAATACCCGCCGCCCGGGTCCTCGCTTCGGAGCGGCCCTGGCGACCTTGAGGACAAGTAGCCGATGATCTCCGCCTGATGGGGGTCCTCCATGCGTCTGATCCGATTGCTCGTTCTTGCGATTCCGCTGGTCGCTTGCGGCTGTGCCGGTCCACCGGTCCTCAAGCGGCAGGTGCTGGGGTATGACGAAATCACGTCGACGCTCGATCAGCAGTTACTGTTGCTCAACATCGCGCGCGTCTCGCAAGGCAACCCCGTGCATTTCACGGCGACGTCGAGCATCGCCGCAACGTTCGATTGGACGACGTCCATCGCTGCGGGCGCGACCTTTGAGGAGTCACCAGGCACGAATCTGTTCGGCGTCGACATCGGCGCCAGCGCCTCGGAAAATCCGACGTTTCAGATCATCCCGATCACCGGCAAGGATTTCTCCGAGCAGATCCTGGAGCCATTCGACGAGATCGCATTTCAGTTCCATGTGTTCCCCAGCAACAACAACCTTGACCGGGTCTTGCGGCTGATGGTGGCAGGATTCGAATTTCAGAAAACCGACGGAAGCCATGCCGGTTATTTCGCGAACGACCCGCAGCGGCCCCGGGAGTACGAGATGTTCCGCAGGATTGTCCTGCACCTGGACTGGCTCAACGAGAACCGTAAGTTGTTCATTCGCCCGCTCGTTTTCGACAAGGTTGTCGTCGACGGACTCAAGGTGCCGCCTCGCGGACAGGATATTATCAAGGAAGAGGGGATCACCTGGACGCGCAAATCCGACGGAAGTTACCTGGTCACCCGATTCACCGCCGGCCGGCTGGCCATTCTGAATTTTGATCCCATGGCAATGACGGATGACGAGCGTTTCCGGCTCAACGAAAAACTCAAGAAGAACCCGAAGGGGCACGTTTATGTCGATATACGCCCGGACGGGCCCGGGGGGAAGTTCCCCATTCGCGGGACGCTCAACCTCCGCAGCGTTTTCCAGATCCTGAGTTTTGTCGGAAACGGAATCGAATCCGCCCCGGAATTTGACGTTGCCCCGGACCCGAGAACCGGTGAGAACATTCGTGACAACCCCCCCGTGACCTTGCAAATCCATGTTGCCTCAACCGAACCCGAATCCGACATCGCATGGGTTCGGTACCGGGGAAAGTACTACAGCGTCGCCGACACCCGCTGGGATCGCGACACCTTCGCTGTCCTGGGACACCTGTTTGAAACGGCGATCGGAGAGATCGAGGACGTCGGCATACCGATCACGATCTCGAAATGAATCATTGACCGGCCCCCCGTGATCGATCCGTCGGTCCGGTTTGCAGCGATGTCTTTGTGCCTATTCCCGATGAGGCAAGCAATATCCGTTTGCGCCGGGTTTGCAGTCTGCTGCCACTTCCTGTCACAAATTGGCACTTCCTGTCCGCTTTAGGGAGGGCCTATAACCGGCTGAAAACGCCGGGAAGACGGGGGGATAGGTAGCCGTGCTCTTTTCCGATCGCCGTCCGGACTTTGGAGACCCAGCATGGATTCGACCTCTTCGCTGTAGATGCCGGGACCCCCGCCTTCCCGTTTCCCTCGGCAGCCACGCTTAGAGCATGTACAAAGCCTGACACCGCAGCAATCGGGACNNGGATCCCGCCATATCGCACCCGATCTTCCGCTTTCAGGGCATGAAGGCAGACGATGCTACATAAGAAAGACCCGCCCGGTTACCCCGGCGAACAGGAGGGGAAACAGGACCCGGGACCAGCGATCGATGCGCCGGGCCAGCTCCAGGCGTTCCCCGCGTGCGAGTGTCGAGGTGACGATCACCTCCATCAGGGTGGCGAACACCAGGACCGTGGCCCCGAAGAGGAACTGGTCCATGCGCGTCATGTAGGAAACCTTGGGCAGATCCGCACCCACGGCGAACCGGTAGGCGATAAGCGTCAGCATCGCGGTCATCGAGACGCCGATCTGGATCCCTCCCTCCTTGGGGTCGATCCAGAACACCACCCAGGACATGGCTACGATCAGGATCAGGGGAATGATGATCTTGTAGACGTAATAGCCGGCCTTCCGTTTGGCCGTGAACGAAAATTCGGCCAGGCTCAACATCCGCTGTTTGTCTCTCAAGCTCGGAACAGGCATGGTTTCGGCGTTCCACTTCTCCACCTTCCAGTCGGGCAGGGACAGAACCTTCGCGATTCCGTCGGGTACCTCCGGGTCCGGTACCAGCTCCACCTCCTCGTTTGTGGACCCTGCAGCCACAACCTGGATCGTATAGACCTGCCGGTCCATGGGGAAATCCCGGAGGTCCAGCGGCTGGGAAAAATCTCCCCAGAACCGCTGCCGGTAGATGACGTCGCCCTTGGGGCCGATTTCCACCACGTCGGGGAAAGTGCGCGTAAGATTTCTCCGGTTCACGGCCTGCAGCCTCGGGTGCCAGACGGCTTTCAGGTCTTTCCGGACCGGGGCAGGCCCCCGGTGGGCGAGTCTCTCATCCCGCCACCGGGCTTCGAAGTAGACGTTTGCCGTGAAGCTCTGCTCCGCGCTGTGGATTCCCGTCACGTCGAGATAGAACACCGCGAGCGTGACCCGGGTCGGCCCCTGCTCCGGTGCCGGCCGGTTGAAATCTCCCCTTGCGGGCACGGCTACAGCACCCAGAACCAGGAGGATTCCCATGAGGCTGGAAAACCCACGGATTGCCCGGTTCCGGTCCCAACGGGCCTCAACGGGATGTTTCCAACGATGAACGTCTTTCCTATGTTTCACATCCATTCTCCTGACGTGACCTCTCTGAAAACATGACGCTCCTCCCTGTCAGAAACGGAAATTCACGCCGAACGCCGGCCCGCCCAGGCCCACGTCCTGCAGCAGCTTGCCGCTCTCCATGTCGTAATAAAGGTAGCGGTACATCAGGGACAGGTCGATCCAGCTGAACCGGTACTGGATGCCGGCCCCCCCCTGCCATGTGAGATCCGAGGAGCCCGTTCCCACATCAAAATAGTACGGGATGCCCCATTTCCCGCTGCCGAGCCCCACCCGTCCGCGGATACCGATGATCCCGTCCCATAGGTTTTCTCGTTCCGTGATGCTGCCCGAGCGGGCGAACGACTGCCCCGGCCCGGGTCCCGAAACGGTGCCGGAGAGGTTCCAATCCGTCTTGGCCTCGATGCCGAAATACCGGAACCCGAGGAGAACGTCGAGCGACGATGTTTTCCCTTGTGCGACCGTGTAGGCCCCTGCCAGTCCCCATTCGACTCCCTTGATCTCGACGCTGGTGCCCGTATCCAGGGTGGCGGGAACCGTGACCCGGCCTCCGGGCCCGGAGAAGTTTACCGATTTCACCTGGCTGCCTGATGATTCGAGATCCAGGTAGATCACGTCCGTTACGAGGGACCATCGACTCTTCCGCGCCTCGGCGGTAAACATCAAAGCGAAGTTCAGGTCCTCGAGGATCTTGGTGGTGTCGATGTCCACATCGGGGCCGCCGCCTCCCTCGGGAATGCTGTAACTCAGGGAGCCGCTGATGCTGGGGAGCCACAAGTATGGCTGTACCGCGAAGGTCCACCGGTCCGCAGGGGCCGGGTTCTCCGCGTTCGCGGAGAACGGGAGCGATACCAGGAACAGCAATATCAATCCTATCCGCCAAGCGTGCCCCTTCTCCTTCATCCGCCATCTCCTTTCCGTCGGTGATAACAGGTTGAACACAGGCGGCACCGTATGCCGTCTCCGTGGCCGCGTCGGCGACTTCACCCCCTACGGGACGGTGACCTCGTGGATCTTGCCGGTGAACCGGTTGTCGCCTTCCTTTTCCGCCCCCGGCGACTTGGCCTGGCAGTAAGGAAGGCCATGCCGTCAATCGCCGGGGGGGCCTGTTCAATTCCCCGGAACCAGGGGTATTTCGCCAGCCAATTCGTACTTGACGATCATGCGGATCTTGTTTTCGATCTGAAGGTAGCGGGCGACCTTGGTGGCCGGCAAAACCTTTTCCAGCTTCGGAACGTAGGACTGCATCTGCTTTACTTCGTCCGCCTGAAGCGCGAGGAAGTCGGACGTCAGCTTCTTCGCTTTGTCATTGTCCATGGACCTCGCATTCCACGCATCGGCATAGGACTTGATTAATGCCCCCGTGCGATTGTTGAGCGTTTCGAGGTCCTTCTGGTAGGCCTCATACACCGGCCAGAACCCCTTGGCCTCGGATTCGGTGAGCTGCATGTTTTCCGCCACGATGAGCTTCTTGTCTGCCTTGAGCTTGTCACGCAGGATCTGCATGTTGTCTGCCGGCTTGTCGGCCGGGGGGTTCTGGGCGAACGCCGGTGCCATGCAGACAGTGGCAACCAACAATACGACGAACGTGGTCAATTTCTTCATGACGATCTCCTCCTGTCTCGTGAAATGGGATTCCTGTCTCTCCAAGGAAAGGGCGTCGGCCCCTCCCAATCGGATGGTTGTGAACGGCTCAATCCGACAACGCCTTCTTGTGAGCGTATTCCGCGCGGAGCATATCCTCCTCCGCCTTGTCTGCCTTTTTCATCTCCTTCACCTCGACGGTGACCATGTGGATCTTGCCCGTGAACTTCGACTTCGCCTCCGACCCGATCGTCTCGACCACCGGTGTCGCGAGGTCGATGCCGACGTCCGCCGTCTCGTCCGCGGAGAAGATCATCGGCTGGGTGTGCTCGATCCGCCCTTCGGCGACTTTCTTTTCGTTCACGTACAGCGTACCCATGCCACCCTTGGCCAGTCCGCCGCCGTCATAGGCAAACTCGAACCGGATGGTTGATTTTCCGGGCTTGAGCTTCTCCGTCGCGGCGACGGTGAAGCGCTTCAGGCCGAGGAAGTTGTAGTCGTAGGCCGGCACCCCGTCCTTGACATAGAGCGCCCAGCCGCCGAAGCGGCCGCCCTGCACGATGATCGCGCCGTTCCCTCCGCCCTCCGGCACTTCGACCTCTGCCGTGACGGTCGTGGACCGGTTCTTGATGTTCAGGAAGACGTTCTCGGTCATGCCGGTCATGCCTTCGGCGAGCGTCAGCGAGTTGCGTCCCGCCATCAGGTCGGGGCGTCCCGCGAGCGCGGCGTTGACCCGTTCAACCGTCCGGTCATCGATCGGCAGCACGTAGTTCTTTTCGGCCTCTTTCATGAAGAGTGCCTGCAGCTCGGCGAGCTTCTTCGGTTCCTTTTTCGCCAGGTCGTTCACCAGGCTGAAGTCGGTCCGCGTGTCGTAGAGCTCCCAGATGTCCTCGGCGAGTCCCCGGCGCGGCTTCATTTCCCACGGCGCCCTGTGGATGGTCCTCGCGAACCAGCCGTCGTGGTAGATGGCCCGGTTGCCGAACATCTCGAAGTACTGGGTGACATGCCGCTCCTTCGCCTTGGCATCTTCGAAGGTGTAGACCATGCTCACCCCGTCCATCGGCCGTTGCGGCGTGCCGTCGACCTCCTTGGGCTCGGGCAGTCCGGCGGCCTCGAGGATGGTCGGGGCGACATCGATCACGTGGGTGAATTGCGTGCGCATTTCGTTCTTTGCCTTGATCCTCTTGGGCCAGCGGATGGCCATGCCGACCTTGGTGCCGCCATAGTCCGAGGCGACCTGCTTGGTCCACTGATAGGGGGTGTCGAACGCCACAGCCCAGCCGGCCGCCATATGCGGGTAGGTTTCTGGGCCGCCCCACTTGTCCAGGACCTTGAGCATGTCCTCGACCTTCTCGTGCACGCCGTTGAAATACGTCATCTCGCTGAACATGCCGTTCCGGCCGCCCTCGGCACTGGTGCCGTTGTCGCCGTACACGAAGAATATCAGTGTGTTTTCGAGCTGCCCGGTCTCCTCGATGGCCGCGACGACCCGGCCGATCTCATGGTCGGTCATCTCGACGTAGGCGGCAAACACTTCGACCTGGCGAGTGAAGAGCTTCTTTTCCTCCGCGCTCAGTTTGTCCCAGTCCGGGATCGCTTCAGGCTTTGGCGCGAGCCGGGTACCCTTGGGCACGACGCCCCGTTCGATCTGCCGCGCCAGGATCTGCTCGCGCAGCTTGTCCCATCCCTGGTCGAACTTGCCCTTCCAGCGAGCGATCCATTCTTTGGGAACATGGTGCGGCGCGTGCGTGGCGCCTGGCGCAAAATAGACAAAGAACGGCTTGTCCGGCGTCAGCGCCTTCTGGTACTTGATCCAGGCGACCGTCTTTTCGGTCATATCGGTCAGGAAATGGTAGTTCGGGTCCTCCGGCAAGTCGACTGGGGTCACTCCGTCGTAGATGAACGGAGCCCACTGGTTGGTCTCACCGCCGAGAAAGCCGTAGAACTTGTCGAAGCCCTGATGGGTCGGCCAGCGGTCGAGCGGACCCGCGATGCTTGCTTCCCATGCCGCGGTCTCGTGCCACTTGCCGAAGGCCCCGGTGCTGTATCCGTTCAAACGGAGCATTTCGGCAACCGGGGCAACGCTGTTCGGAATCTGGCCGGTGTTCCCGGGAAACGCCGTGCCGGTCTCGATGATCCCGCCCATGTTGTTGACATGGTGGTTCCGCCCGCTCTTGAGAGCCGCGCGTGTCGGAGAACAGACGGCGGTAGTGTAGAAGTTGTTGTATCTCAGCCCTTCCCTGGCAATCCGGTCGAAGGTGGGCGTGCCAACCGGCCCGCCGAACTCGCTGGTGCCCGCGAAGCCGAGGTCGTCGACCAGCACAACCAGCACGTTCGGGGCACCGGCAGGCGCCTTCACCTCGAAGCGCGGCGGGGGTGTCGCCTTGCGCACGTCGAGCTCGGTGCTATATGGGTACTTGGGCTCCCGGATGGGCAGCACCGTGCGGTCGGGCTCGGCGCCCTCCGCCGGTTGCGCAAACGCGAGCATGAACACGAGGCCAATGGCAAGGAACAGGACGGCGGCAATCTGCTTCATGGCGTAGGTCCCTCCTTTTTTTCTTACTTCGTAGGTTTCTTCACGAGAACGTAAACCAGGGTATTTCCTTGAAAGGCCGCTTTACGGTGTCTATCTGGTCCGAGGGCAGGTTGACAAACCGCGCCGAAATTTCAGTCAGCAAGGTTTCAAATCGCAGTCGCTCTTCAAGGTCATGTAGTAAATCGACTTCCGTCTGTTCCTTCATCTCGACACGTATTATTTCGCAAGATAAATCACAGACAAATCATCTTTGTCCGGGATTTTTACATACCACTATACAATATGAGAAAAAAAAGAGGTAACCTGACCATCCCCCGAGATCGGCCTACCCGTATCTCTGTGTAACAACCCTGGACGCTGGAATCCGTTCGCGCCAGGTTTGCGTCCTTTGAGAAAACTAAAAATTCCAACCGGAATGATGGCTCGCTAAAACCACAAGTTGTCAAGGAGGTTGGCAGTGAGAACCTTGATTGCAAGCGTTGTTTGCATGGTTGTTTTTTGTGGTGTTGCGGGTGCTGCCGGTGACATCCGCAAGGAAGAGGTTCATTTCAAAAAGGGAGAGTCCGGCACCACGATCACGGGCAAGATCAAAGGTCGCCAGACCGTGGACTATCCGTTGCGTGCCAGAGCGGGACAGACTATGGCCGTTACCTTCAAGCCGCGCAGTCTGTCGGCCTATTTCAACGTTCTTCCGCCAGGGTCGAACGATGTGGCCAGTTTTGTGGGTTCCACCTCTGGCAATCACTTTACGAATGTGCTGGCGACCGACGGTGTGTATACGATTCGTGTGTATTTGATGCGCAGTGCAGCGCGGCGCAACGAAACCAGCGACTACGCATTGACCATCAGCATAGAAGGAAAGGCCCTTGAGCCCATCCCGGCTTCCACAGACGCAACATTGCCTGGAACGCCGTTCCATGCCTCGGCAAACGTCACTTGTGTCCCCATCTACGAGTCCAAGGTGCAGGCGTGCGAGGCGTTCGTCATCCGCCGCGGCTTCGACGGCACGGCCACTGTCGAGATCCGTCCGGCCAGCGGTCTCAAACGGAGCATCCTGTTCGTGGGGGGCAAACCTGTCGCTTCGGACTCGCAAAATCCGATAACGTCCACACGCAAAGACGATCTGACGATCGTCACCTTCGATTACGAGGAGCGGTACGAAATCCCCGATGCCCTAATTACCGGAGGCTGAGAGGAAAAGCAGGCGGCACCGGGTCAGGCTGGTGGAGTTCGATCGCCGGTCCGGCCTTCGGAGGAGTCCGATGGGGTCGGTTCGACGCCCGGGTCGCCGGCGCCGATGTTGAACCCCGCGTCGACGTAGTGCACTTCGCCGGTCACCCCGGAAGCCAAGTCCGAAAGGAGATACGCGGTGGCGTTCCCCACCTCGTCCTGCGTCACGTTCCGTCGGAGCGAGGCGCCACGGGCGCTCTTCTCCATCAGTTTGCGGATATCGCCCACGCCGGAGGCGGCCAGCGTACGGATCGGCCCGGCCGAGACGGCGTTGACGCGGATCCCTTCCGGCCCGAGATCGTGGGCCAGGTAACGGGTCGCCGCTTCGAGGGCGGCCTTCGCCACACCCATCACATTGTAGTTCGGCACGGCACGCACCGCCCCGAGGTAACTCATCGTCACCATGGATCCCCCAGGTCCCATCAACCGGGTCGCCCGGCGGGCGCAGGCAATNNCGCCCCCAACGGGCCTCGACCTTGGCGAAGAAATCGTCGAGCTGGACGTCATCGCCGACGTCGAGCGGTTCGACGAAACTCGAATGGATCGACTCCGCCAGGGGATGAACGCGTTTCCTCAGCGCCTCGCCGAGATAGTTGAACCCGAGCTCGGCCCCCTCGCGGTGACAGGCCCTGGCCACGCCCCATGCGATGGATTTCTCGTTGGCGACGCCGAGGATCAACCCTTTCCTGCCTTGCAGAATGCCCACGAGACACCCCCCGGTTTTGATCACACCCAATCTTAACAGGGAGCACCGGAAAGAGCACGTGGATAGGAGGATGGAGGGGGCGGGATTCAACCCCACATCGTGACTCGCACCACTGACCTTGCCCCCGTAAACCTCACTAAATGGTCCAGGAATCCCCCGTCAACACCGTTCCGGCAAGACCCCTTTTCCCTGCGAAAGTGGCAGTTGTTTGCACGGGGTTTGCAGTCCGTTCGATAACCCATCAACTGGCCCACTGTTTTCCGAAAGACAACGGAAAGAATAATTTTCCAAACAGGAATCCAATCCCATACCCACAGAATCTTAACAAGGATTGCAAGCACTCCGTCAACCCCGGAACCAACCGTTAATCCATGGGGATTTTCAGATAAATCCGGGACCCCTGATATGGCGGAATCGTCCCTTCCGAAGTGTTTTCAGCGATTATCGATACAATCCATTTGAGAAGGACGGGGGGAACCCTGCACCTTCAAGGAGAATGCAATGGGAAATCGACCGGAGAGGGGAACCGGGAGACGTATTTATTACCAAGAATAAATAAAAAGGAGATTTCATCCGATGCCGAGGTTTCTGATTGAAGTCCCTCATGAAGCGGAAGAAAGGGCGTGTGCCCTGGCCATTCAGGTCCTCCTCCGGACCGGCTCGCATTACCTGACGAATGCGGAATGGGGGTGCATGGACGGGGACCATAAAGGATGGGTAATTGTTGATGTGGACAGCAAGGAGCAGGCCCGGGGCATATTACCGCCCGTTTACCGATCCCAGGCCAAAATAGTGAAACTGAACAAGTTCTCCATGGAGGAGATCGAAGAGATCCTTCGTCATCACCCGGGGTAACTGCACGGATCGTGAGCCGATAGGACTCCTTTCACCGTGGTACAAACCTTTGAGGGGAAAGCCATGCAGGCAACGGAAAAAGACCCTACATTCGATCCCTTAAAAGCCGAGGCGTTTGCCGGAAAATTCCTGACGGTCCTGAACCATGGCTCGCTCTGCGTGATGGCCTCCATAGGCCACCGCACAGGGCTTTTCGATGCCATGAGCGTGATGCCCCCATCGACCGCGGCAACGATCGCGAAAAAAGCCGGCTTGAACGAGCGGTACGTGCGCGAGTGGCTGGGAGCGATGGTCACCGCGGGGGTGATCGAGGTCGATCCGGCCACCACGCGATACGCGTTGCCGGCGGAACATGCCGCGTTCCTGACCCGCGCGTCCGCCGCCGACAACATGTCGGTCTTCGCCCAGTACATCGCCGTCATGGGTTGCGTGGAGGACGAGATCGTCGAGTGCTTCTTCAAGGGGGGAGGCGTCCCCTACGAGAAATATCCGCGATTTCATGCCGTCATGGCGGAAGACAGCGGGCAGTCCGTGCTTTCCTCGCTCGAATTGCATGTCCTTCCGCTCATTCCCGGGTTGACTGACCGGCTCTCCAGGGGGATCCGCGCGCTGGACGTCGGTTGCGGAAGCGGCCGGATCATGAACCGGCTGGCCGAGCTGTACCCGAACAGCCACTTCACCGGGATCGACCTGTCGCGGGAGGCGATAGAGACTGCGGGTGGCGAGGCATCGGAAAAGGGTCTCCGGAATATCGAGTTTGTCGTCCGCGACTTGAGCGGTCTCGACGCCACCGACGAACCCGAGGTCTTTGACTTCATCACAACGTTCGATGCCATCCATGACCAGGCCAAACCACTGGACGTTCTGAGAGGAATTTATCGCGCTTTGAAAGCCGACGGGTGGTACCTGATGCAGGACATCCGGGGATCGAGCGATGTGCACAACAATATCGGCCACCCGATCGGCACCTTCCTGTATGCCATCTCGACCATGCATTGCACGCCCGTGTCGTTGGCGCAGGGCGGCGAGGGTCTCGGGGCGATGTGGGGCGAGGAAAAAACGCGAGAGTATCTTCATAAAGCAGGTTTCCGGCATGTGGAAACGAATCAACTAACGCATGACATTCAGAACAACTGGTACGTGGTAAGGAAGTAAGGCCACGGAGACCGACCGAAGACTGCTTCGGGAACATAAGACCCCGATGCGGTCCGAGGCCCAGTCGTCAGCGTCGCTTTCCCTCCGTTTCCTTCCCGGGCGGTGGCACGGTATCACCACCCGCTGCCGAACGTGCTTTCCATTTCCTTGCGGAATACGACAGCAGGATCGGCTGCATTGTATACGACATCATCCCAGCGCAGCTGCACATGCGCGGCGACCTCGCGTTTGAGTTTGATGCCGTGGGCAAGACCGAGCGGCAGTCCGCCCATACGCACCGACAGCTCGGCCGGCAGCAGCTTGCCGTAGACCGTGTACCCTCCTTCGCCGTCAAGCGTTTCTCCGGCAACGAGCTTCCGCTTCGAGGTCGCGACGACATCGCCGCGCCAAGCGACAGCAGCACCGGTGGCTTCGTTACGCAGGCCGACCGAGGCGACGCTGATGCCGAGTTCGAGGCCGATCGCATGGTAGGGCTTGTACAGTGCAGAGTAGCGGCCCGATGGGTCGGTGCTGAAGCCGTATTCACGGAAACAACGACGGACGTAATCTTCCCCCTGCGGGCTCCCCGCGCGGAACGTGACATAGACGCCCCACCGAAGGTCGCGGAACACCGGCCTGCCGTCCCGTTCCAGGCTCGAGATCACTTCCACCTGGCCGGCGTGATGCAGCTGGCCGCCATCCTCCCGCGGACACAGCAGTCGCGGCAGATCATCAACGCCGCATGGGGGAAAACGCAGACCGTCCGGGTCCGGAGTGAGCCCGGTGGCATTCGCGACCGCGGCCATTTCGATCGCGCTCTTCGTACCGTCGAGAAACGAATTGAACATCTGCGCGTTGAAGTCGCCGGCGGCAACGGTTTCCGGCGAAAATCCGTAATACGGCCAGACCGTATCCGGCGTCGACGTATGGTATACCGGAAGATACTTCGTGCCCTTGCCCGCGGCGACAACTTCGAAGCCGGACGCACGGCACCAGTCGACCATTTCGCAGATCAGCGCCGGCTGATCACCGTAGGCAAGCGAGTAGACGGCACCGGCCTCTGCCGCTTTTCTCGACAGCAGCGGGCCGGCCACCGCATCGGCCTCGACATTCACCATCACCACATGCTTGCGATGCGCAAAAGCGCCGAGTGCGTACCGGATGCCGGCAGCCGGGTCGCCGGTGGCCTCAATGACGATGTCGATCTCGGGCGCTGCGAGCAGAGCCTGCGCATCTTCGGTAATGAACGTCGTCCCGTTCCGCTCTGCTGCCGAGAAGGACGTCGCGCCATACCGATCTGCCGGCCAGCCCGTTCGAGCGAGCGAGCTCCGGGCGCGATCCGGCGACAGATCGGCAATGCCGGTAATATGAATGCCCGGCGTGTGTTTTGCCTGGGCCAGGTACATCGAACCGAACTTGCCTGCGCCGATCATGCCGACGCGCAGCGGCCGGTTTGCTGCAGCACGTTCGAGCAACATCCGATACAGATTCATTTCTGAAATACCCCCTTTTCACCCCGAATATGGCAGTTGTTTGCACGGGATTTGCGGGTGGGTGGACCGATCGCGTGATGTAAGGCAGAAGTGCGAGGAGAAGCGTGTACGTCATCACAGCGCTGGCCGCCAAGTTGTTTGCGCCGGGTTTGCGTCATTCCGCTAAGGGCGCCCACGAGGGGAAAGTCCTCATACTGTAAAGAGGTAAGTGCTTCATATCACGAAATGGCTGTTGCTGCTATAGGCAGACCAAGCGAGGATCGGTTATCCAGTTCATCCGTCTCCTTCCTCCTCGCCTGCCCCTGCCGCGGTTCGTGGGGCAAGGCATAGCGCTCCATCCGGATTTTCTCTCGAATTCCGAACCCTTTCTCTCCTTTACCGGTTCTAAAGAGGATCATTGCATACGGTGACAGGGAGAAGGTTCGCACGGTAACCGAGGGGGAAGGCGATGAAGAAAATCGCTGCAGGTATCGCCATCCTGCTGGTAAGCGTCGGTCTGTATTTTCTCTGGGGAAGAGATATTTTCGACAATTTCACGGTGGAAAGGATCGAGGAGTTCGTCGCCGGATTCGGAAGTTTCGCTCCCCTCGCCTACATTGCTCTCCTTGCGGTATCCATCATCATCAGTCAGATCCCGAATATCCCCCTGGCGATTGCTTCCGGGATGCTGTTTGGCACCTTTTGGGGAGGTATCTACAGCATTATCGGGGGAATGCTGGGTGCGGTTGCCTGTTTTTCCATAGCCAGGTTGCTCGGGATCGCCTTCATCAAGAAGTTCATAGGGAAAATCCCTTGTTTCACGGAGAATTGCAAGGAAAAGCACCTGGTCCTGCTCGTGTTCCTTTCCCGNNTTGCTCCCTTTTTTCTCTTTTGATTTGGTAAGTTACTGCGCGGGACTTACCAATATCAAGGCAAGGACGTTCATGATCGCAACATTTCTCGGAATGATCCCGATGACGTTCCTGTTCACGTATCTGGGGGGAGAGATCAGGATTCATTCGTCCGTTTCCCTGATCGTAAACAGCATTGCTCTTCTCGTATTTCTGGTATTGCCCTTACTGGTCAAGAAATACAATCTGTTTCACCTGAATGAATACATCGAGTTCCGGTGATCGAATCGATCCACTCCAACAGCGAAAAGCGAGAGACAACCGGGATCGGGGTGGACAGAGAACGGGATGTACTTCGAAATTCCGTTTCCCCAAAGGGGCGGTCAAAGCATGTCCGACGAAACCGCAGGTCCCGCGGATATCTCTCACCATTGGAAGGGAAATTCGGATCCATCAGGGCTCCCTGGAAAGGATCAAGGGTGCATTTCATCCCCGCCGTGACACCTCCCCCCGAGACGAACCGCGATGCGTGGTGGTTCCTGTTCCACGGCGATCGGCTGATGGTCGAGACTCGCGGGGATGAGGTCGCAGTGCCGCACGGCCTGCTGCCCGGTGTACGCGGCCAGCGTCCCATGCGGACGCAATATCTTGGGACCCTGGACGGGGTTCCCTGTTACGGCGGCGAGTTGGCGGAACCGGTCGAAGCGGACGGCATGACCCTTCGCGGCCTGCGTTCCCTAATGGGAACACTCCCGGACCCCCTGTTCTGCCTGGCGGGGCGGGCCTACCAGATCGTGGACTGGGAACGGACACACCTGTACTGCGGGAGATGCGGCGGGCCGACCAAACCGCTGGACGGGGAGCGGGCAAGGGCCTGTCCGGCTTGCGGGATGCATTTTTTCCCCCGCGTTACGCCGGCCGTCATCGTCGCCGTTGTGCGGGACCGGAAGATCCTCCTCGCCCAGGCACGCCGCTTCCCTTTGTCGTTCTATAGCGTCCTCGCCGGGTTCGTCGAACCGGGGGAAACCTTCGAGGAGTGCGTGCGCCGGGAGGTGCGAGAGGAGGTCGGCATCGAGATAACGAACCTCCGGTACTTCGGCAGCCAGCCATGGCCGTTCCCCCACTCCCTGATGGTGGGGTTCACCGCCGAATCTGCCGAAGGCGACCTGGCGATCGAGGAGAAGGAGATCGTTCGCGCCGGCTGGTTCGATGCCGATGAGATCGCCCGCCTTCCGATCCCGCGTCACGGGACGATCGCCCGCCGACTGATCGAATGGTTTCTCGACCGCAAGGAATGAGCCCGCACCGGCGTCAGGGACGGGTCCGTCGGCGAGAAACTGGAACGCATCCTGAAAGACCCCGGGCCCGATGCGGTTTATTTCACGGAGCGGAATGGGCTCAGAGGGGCGATCCAGATCTTCAACCTCGCCGATCCATCGAAGATCCCCGCGGTTTCCGAGCCGTGGTCCCTTGCCTACAACGCCGACGTCGAGTTCCGGATCGTCATGACCCCCGAAGACCTCAGAAAAGCAGGGCTCGAGAATGTCGGGAAGAAGTGGCCGAAGACCGCTTGGGAACCCCGAAGAGGGAGCAGCGGCAGCGGGCCGCAAAACGGGGGCTGCGGGTTTTTCGCCCGCGGCCCCCGTTTCTTATCAGGCGCAGGTCTGAAGTTCCGTGACCTGTCCGCCGTTCCCCCCTCCATCCTGTCCCGCAAGTAAAACCATACGAAATATTGGCGTTGAATCACGAGCAACCCCTTGGATTCCTATCAGAAACCTCCACAGGGACAATGCCGAAGCTGCTCCCCGGATAGCGTGAGAACCGAAAAAGTTGTAGAACCAGGAACCTTTCGCAGTAT
>DOTC01000043.1:15422-15600 GCA_003513855.1 Deltaproteobacteria bacterium
GATGGTTTTTCTCGCACCGATCACACAGGCGGCAGACGAGGTTGCATACCGGGCCGTCTACCATACGACAAAGTTGGAATCGAAGGAAGTGGGTGACGTTCCAGGCCATATCCGGGGAGTTGGACAAACTTCCGGTTTGGGTTTTTTCACAAAAGGGCCTGGCAGCGGGGAAATCGCA
>DOTC01000059.1 GCA_003513855.1 Deltaproteobacteria bacterium
CTGTGGGAGATGCTGTCGCGGGCCGGCTTTTCCGGGATCCGGTTTTTCGGGGATTTCGCCGGGTCCGATTTTTCGCCGGAGTCGGAAGCCCTCGTCTGCCGGGCGGAGAAACAGTGACGTGGATTTCTCCCGGGTGATTGCGGCCAGGCGGAGCCTGCGGGCCTTTTCGGAAAGGCCCGTGGAGCCGGAGAAGATCGAGCGGATGATCGAGGCGGCCCGCTGGTCGCCCTCCTGCGCAAACCGCCAGCCGTGGCGGTTCGTGATCGTGGAACAGGGGGACCCCGCCCGGCCTGCCCTCGAGGAGGCCCTTGGCCGGGGAAACGGATGGGCGAAGCGGGCGCCGGTCCTGATCGTGGCCGGGGCGAGGAAGGCCGATGCCGCCGTCGTGGAAGGCAGGGAATATTTCCTGCACGACACGGGGCTGGCCACGATGAGCCTTCTCCTCAGGGGGGTGGACCAGGGGCTTCTCGTCCACCCGATGGCGGGATGGAGGGAGGAGCCCTTGAAGGCCGCTCTCTCCCTGCCGGACGATTTCTCCCCCGTCAGCGTGATCGCCGTGGGGTATGCGGGGAAGCCCGAGGACGTAGACGAGGAGACCCGGAGGAAGGACGAGGTGCCCCGCATCCGGAAAGAAACGGGCGAAATCGCCTTCCGGGGCCGCTTTGGCGATCCGCTCGCCGCTTCCCTCCCCTTCGCCCCCGCGAAGGTTTTCGAAACCGACATTCCCTTGCGGTTCGGGGACATCGACGCGATGGGGCACGTGAACAACGCCGTGGCGATGACCCTCTTCGAGCTCGGAAGGGCGAAATTCTGCGCTCAAGTGCTCGGGATCCGAAAGGTCGAGGAGTACGATTGGATCCTGGCCGAGGCGACCGTGCGGTACCGGCTCCCGATCCTGCTGCAGGACCAGGTGGGCCTCCGCATGCATATCACCGACGTCGCACGAAGTTCCTTCCGGTTCCGGGCCGAACTGTACGATCCCCGCGACGGCCGGGTCTTCACGGAGGCGGAGACGGTCCAGGTGATGTACGACTACGAAAAAGGCCGCGTCAAGACTGTCCCTCCCGAATTCCTGGAAAAGGTGCGCGACTATATCGGCGGGTGAAGACACCCTCCGACCGGGGACCCGGGGCGCAGCGGGGGGTTCCGCGGAGCAGCCTGTGAAGCGAGGATGAGATTACGGCGAGCGTAGCGCAGCGGAATCCCCCCGCGAGCACCCGCCCCCGAAAGAGTTGCGCGCCGAGAGACTTCGGTTGAATTCCGGACATCCAATTATCTATAATGACCGCCAATCAGCGCCGGGGCACCGGGCTCTGGACGGGGGGCCGTTTTTTCGACAGCAGGTGCAAATCAACCATCCTTTTCGGAGGGTCTAATGGCAAAGCGCGCGAAGCGGTATGTTTTCTATTTCGGGGACGGAAAGGCTGACGGAACCGGAAAGATGAGGGACCTGTTGGGCGGAAAAGGGGCGGGGCTTGCGAATATGACCAACCTGAAGATCCCCGTTCCCCCCGGATTCACCGTCACCACGGAGGCGTGCAAGACGTACTTCGGAAACAAGAAGAAATATCCCCCCGGCATGTGGGAGCAGGTGCTATCCAACCTGAAGAAGGTGGAGAAGGCGATGGGGGCGAAGTTCGGCGACCCGAAAACCCCTCTTCTCCTTTCCGTGCGTTCCGGCTCGAAGTTTTCCATGCCCGGGATGATGGACACGGTCCTGAACCTCGGACTCAACGACACGACGCTGCAGGCTCTGGTCGGGAAGACGGGTAACGAGCGTTTCGCCTACGATACGTACCGAAGGCTGATCACCATGTTCGGAAGCACCGTCATGGGGGTCGACCGGCAGCTGTTCGAAAAGGTCCTGGAAGCGAAAAAAGCGAGCAGGAAGGTCCGTCTTGATACGGACCTGACCGTGGAAGATTTACGGGACCTCGTCGGGAAATTCCAGGGAATCTTCGAGAAGGAAACCGGGAGAGGGTTTCCGAAGGACCCTCTCCAGCAGCTCAAGCTCGCCATCAATGCCGTGTTCGACTCCTGGTTCGCCGACAGGGCGGTCACCTACAGAAAACTCAACAATATTTCCCATGATCTCGGAACGGCTTGCAACGTCCAGGCCATGGTGTTCGGGAACATGGGGGAGAACTCGGGCACGGGCGTCGGTTTTACCCGGGACCCCTCCACCGGCCAGAGGAAGTTCTTCGCCGAGTACCTGAACAATGCGCAGGGGGAGGACGTCGTGGCGGGGATCAGGACGCCTCTTCACATCGATGAACTGAAGAGAACCATACCCGCCGCGTACAACGATCTGGAAAGGATCTACCGGAAACTGGAAAGGCACTACAAGGACATGCTGGACATCGAGTTTACCGTCCAGGACGGCAAGCTCTACATGCTCCAGACCAGGATCGGAAAGCGGACCGCCGCCGCTTCCCTGAAGATCGCCATCGACATGGTCAAGGAAGGGCTGATCGACAAGAAGACGGCCCTCATGCGAATCGACCCCGGTCAGCTGGATACGCTCATGCACCCGTCCTTTGATCCGAAGGTGTCCGTCAAGGTCATCGGCAAGGGTCTTCCCGCATCGCCCGGCGCCGCGGTCGGCAAGGTCGTGTTCTCCGCGGAAGACGCCGAACTGTGCGCCGCCCGGGGGGAAAAGGTGATCCTGGTGAGAACCGAGACCTCACCCGAGGATATCGGGGGCATGGATGCGGCCCAGGGGATTCTCACCGCCCGGGGAGGGATGACGTCCCATGCGGCCGTTGTGGCAAGGGGGATGGGCAAGTGCTGTGTCGCCGGCTGCACGGCGCTTCACATCGACGAAAAGAAGAAAACCATGATCCTGGAACCGCACGTCCTGAAGGAGGGCGAGACCATCACCCTCAACGGGACCACGGGGGAAGTCATCCTCGGGAAGGTTCCCCTCGTGGAGCCGGAACTCACGGGGGATTTTCACACCATCATGAAATGGGCCGATGAGGTACGGGAGCTCGGAGTCCGGGCCAACGCCGATACGCCGGCCGATGCCCGCATGGCGCTCAAGTTCGGTGCGGAAGGGATCGGACTCGTCCGCACGGAGCACATGTTCTTCGAGGCGGAGAGAGTGCAGGCGGTACGCGAGATGATCCTGGCCGACGACACGGAAGGAAGGAAAAAGGCCCTCAAGAAGATCCTTCCCATGCAAAGAGAGGATTTCATCGGGATCTTCAAGGTGATGAACGGGTTGCCGGTGACCATCCGTCTCCTCGACCCGCCCTTGCACGAATTCCTGCCGAAAACCGACGAGGAACTGAGGGCGATCGCCAAGGATATGGGCGTCCCCTTCCAGAAACTGCAGGCGCGGAACAAGGCGCTGCACGAGTTCAACCCCATGCTGGGGCACAGGGGATGCCGGCTCGGCATCACGTATCCGGAAATCTCCGAGATGCAGGTCCAGGCCATCATGGAAGCCGCCTGCCAGGTGGCCAAGCAGAAAATCAAGGCGATCCCCGAGATCATGATTCCGCTCATTTCCGACGTGAAGGAACTGAGCATGATGCGCGAGTTGACGGTGAGGATCGCCGAAGCGGTGCAGAAGCGGTACCGGGTCAAGGTCCGCTACGAAGTGGGGACCATGATCGAAATTGCCCGGGCGGCCCTGCTGGCCCACGAGATCGCCCCGGAAGCCGACTTCTACTCCTTCGGCACCAATGATCTGACCCAGACGACGTACGGTCTGTCCAGGGATGATGCGGGAAGGTTCCTGCCTTACTACGTGGCTCACGGGATCTTCGAGGAGGACCCCTTCATCACCCTCGACCAGAAGGGGGTCGGTCTTCTCATGAGGATGGCCATCGAAAACAGCCGGAAGATCAAGAAGGGGATGAAGATGGGGATCTGCGGGGAGCAGGTGGATCCCCGGTCGGTCGCGTTCTGCGACGAGATCGGACTCACCTATGTGAGCGGTTCCCCGTTCCGGTTGCCGGTGGCCCGCCTTGCGGCGGCCCAGACGACGATCGCGAAAAAGAGGAAAAAAGGGACGTCCCTGTCATCGGTGTAAACGAAAACGAAAAGGGCTCCCTCCCGAAACCGGGAGGGAGCCCCTGCTCCTTCCTCCTGCCGTCTCGCTACCCCCTACCACCCCATGGCATAGCCGGTATCCAGACGCGCCGTCGCCACGCCGGAGAGTACTCCGCTGCCGGCATCGTACCGTATGCCGAGAACCCGTCCGTGGCTCCACTCCCCGCCGACTTCCACCGTATGCCCCTTTGCGCGAAGGGTGGCAATCGTCGACTCGGGGATGCGGCGTTCCACGTGCATCGTTCCCGGCTGCGCGCTGTGCGGATGGAAGGATGCGGGGAAGTGGCTGGTGTGGAACGTGGGAGCGTCGACCGCGACCTGCATGTTCATGCCAAAATCGACGCAATTCAGGAAGAACTGGAGCGACCACTGGTCCTGCTGATCCGCCCCCGGTGTCCCGAGCGCCATGAAGGGCCTGCCGTCCTTCAGCACAATCGTGGGAGTGAGGGTGGTGCGGGGACGTTTCCCGGGCTGAAGGGAATTGGCGTGGTCGGGGTCAAGGTAGAACATCTGCATGCGGGTTCCCAGGGGAAACCCCAGGCCTTCGATGACCGGCGAACTGCGGAACCAGCCTCCACTGGGCGTGGCGGATATCATGTTTCCCCACTGATCCGCCGCGTCCAGATGCGTTGTGTCTCCCTTGTGGATATCCGCCCCCCCCTTCCTCTCCTCGGGCAGGTACGCGGGTGCATTCCCGGGGCGCAGTTCCATCGACGCGCGGTCCGGGTCGATCAGCGCGCGACGGTTTGCCGCGTATGCCTTGGAAAGAAGGATATCGAGAGGAACCCTGACGAAGTCCGGATCGCCGTAATACGTTTCCCGGTCCGCGAAAGCCAGTTTGGCCGTTTCGATCAGGAGGTGGATGTATTCCGGGGAGTTGTGTCCCAGGGAGGCCAGGTCGAACCCTTCCAGGACGGTCAACTGCTGCAGGAAGACCGGTCCCTGCGACCAGGGCCCGCACTTGTAGACATCGTACCCCCGGTAGGCGGCCGTTACCGGGTCTTCGACCCGGGTGGCGTACCGTGCCATGTCCTCCTTCGTGATCAGCCCGCCGTGACGTTTTCCCGTGGAGTCGGGGAGCCTGTTTTCCTTGATGAACGCGATGATCCGCTCCGCGATCTCTCCCTTGTAAAAGGCGTCGTGGGCGGCCGAAAGCGCTTTCCTACGGCCTCTCCGTTTCTCCCGGGATTCCGCCTCCAGGAGTTTTCCATACATCCCGGCCAGGTCCTTTTGGGCATAGATCTCCCCCACGGCCGGAACGTGTCCGTCGGGAAAATAGGCCCGGGCCGAGCTCGGCCACATCTCCAGGAACTGTTCTTTGCTCCGCTCGAAGGCGGACGCAAGCCTTTCGAACATGGGGAAACCCCGTTCCGCCAGGTCGATGGCAGGCGAAAGGACCTGTGCCAGTCGCATGGTCCCGAAGCGGGACAGGGCCGCGATCCAGGTCGAGACGGCGTCGGGCACGGCGGCGGCCAGCAATCCATCGCCGGGAATGGTCTCGATTCCGTTTTTCCGGAACCACTCGATGTTCGCCCTTTGCGGAGCGGGCCCCTGACCGGAGAGGCTCACTATCCGCTTCTCGTTCGCCAGGTAGATCAGGATGGGCACTTCGCCGCCGATGCCGTAGATGTACGGCTCCAGCACGGCCAGGGCGAATCCCATCGCCACGCCGGCGTCCACCGCGTTGCCGCCTTCCTCGAGGATGTGCAGTCCGATCCGGCTGGCGAGGTAATGCCCGGACGTGACCATCCCGTGCGTCCCCATGATGACGGGGCGGGTGGTGAAGATGTCCGGGCCCGAGCCGGCGAGAATGGCGAGCATGTCCCGGGAGTCACCGGATGTCATATGCCCCCCGTTTTCGGTCGGGTGGGTCCGGCGGTCGGAGAGGCGGCCGGTTTCCCCCTTCGGCATTGCAGACGAGGTTGTGGGTTGACGGTCGCAGACCGGTCAGAACCGGCAAAGCCGGTCCTTTAATTTGCCCATCTGGGTCTTGAGGCGGACGGGGACGCGGTTTCCGAACTGGTCGAGGAAGGCCTCGATGTCGAAATATTCCGCCTTCCAGTACTGGGGATCGACCCGCAAGAGCTCATCCATGTCCTGGTGGTCGATGAACAGGCCCGAAAGATCGAGATCCTCGATTTTCGGCATCAGGCCGATGGGGGTTTCCACGGCCCCTATTTTGCCGTCGATTCTTTCGCACATCCATTTCAGCACCCGGCAGTTTTCCCCGAAGCCGGGCCACAGCCATCGCCCATCATGACCCTTGCGGAACCAGTTGACGTAGAAGATCCTGGGGGCTTTTGCGCCCAGCCGATCTCCCATCTCGAACCAATGCTGGATATAGTCCCCCATGTGGTATCCGCAGAACGGTTTCATGGCGAACGGGTCGTGACGCACGCGGGCGACCCTGTCGAGGATCGCAGCAGTGCCCTCCGAGGATGCCGAGGCTCCCAGGAAAACCCCGTGGTCCCAGTCGAAGGATTCGAAGACCAGCGGCACGACTGCGGACCGTCGGCCGCCGAAGAGGAAGATGTCGATCGGTACGCCCTCGGGATCGTCCCAATCGGAAACGGAACTCGGGCAGCGGCTGATGTGTGCGGTGAACCGGGCGTTGGGGTGGGCCGCAGGTTCGTTACATTCCGGCGTCCAATCCCACCCTCTCCAGTCGATGAGGTGAGACGGAACCGGCCCGTCCATTTCCTCCCACCAGACATCCCCCTTGTCGGTCAGCGCGCAATTCGTGAAGAGAACGTTCTTCTTCAGCGTGTCCATCGCGATGGGGTTCGACCTGTAGGAGGTGCCGGGGGCCACGCCGAAGAAGCCGGTCTCCGGGTTGATGGCGTGCAAACGTCCGTTGGGCCGTATCTGCATCCAGCAGATGTCGTCGCCGACGATCTCGGCCGTCCAGCCGGGGAGGGTCGGCTTGATCATGGCCAGGTTGGTCTTGCCGCATGCGGAGGGGAATGCGCCGGCGATGTGATACGTCCGGCCCTCGGGGCTTACGAGCCGAAGGATCAGCATGTGCTCGGCCATCCA
>DOTC01000022.1:0-3053 GCA_003513855.1 Deltaproteobacteria bacterium
ATCGCCTCGGGATGCGGCGACAACGGCATCGGGAATGACGCGGGGTCGATCACCACCCTCGCAGGCGGCCCCGGCGGGCCCGGCTATTTCGACGGCTCCCCGTCGGATCCCGTCCGGTTCCGCTCCCCTTCCGGTGTGGCCGTGGTCGGGACCGACCGGTTTGTGGCCGACGCGAAGAACCACGTGATCCGGAAAATCGACTCCGCAGGGAATGTCACCACCTTCGCCGGGACGTTCGGGATCGCCGATTCTGTCGACGGCACNNCCCCGTGGGATCACCTCCGATGGAGCGAGCACCCTCTACGTCGCGGACACGGGAAACCACACGATACGCAGGCTGTCCCTTACGGGAGCGACAACGACGTTTGCAGGCCTAGCGGGGGTGGCGGGATCCGACGACGGACTGGGGTCCGACGCGCGATTCTCATCCCCGTGGGGCGTGGCGCTGATCGGGACGGGACTCCTCTACGTCGCGGACACGGGGAACCACACCATCCGGAAACTCGTCGTGACCGCCTCGTTCGGAGACGTGACGACCCTGGCCGGCACCGCAGGAACGCCGGGTTCGGCGGACGGACCCGGGACACTCGCTCTTTTCCGGTTTCCATCGGGGATGACCAGTGACGGAAATACGCTCTTCCTCTGCGACACGGGGAACCACACCATCCGGAACGTGACGCAGAGCGGAACCGTGACCACCCTCGCGGGCCTCGCGGAGAATCCCGGCTTCGCGGACGAAACGGGCACGGCGGCGCGGTTCAACAACCCCGCGGGGATCGGAACGTTGGGCGGCGGAAGCAGCCAGTTTTTCGTAGCCGACACGGAGAACCACACCATCCGCCAGGTCACGCTCGGGGGAGACGTTACCACGGTAGCGGGGAACCCGCCCCGGGCGGGGAGTGCGGACGGCGTAGGCACTTCCTCCCGCTTTTCCGGGCCGGCGGGTGTCGCCGTCATCGGGGACAACGTGCTCGTGGCGGACACGGGAAACCACACAATACGCAGGATCACGTCCTCGGAAACGGTCACCACGCTGGCAGGCGCCGCCGGGGTGGAGGGGTCCGCGGACGGGACAGGCTCCGGGGCCCTTTTCCGGTTCCCGGGAGGCATCGCGGCCCTGGGCGCAGACCTTTATGTCACGGACTCGGGGAACAACACGGTCCGTAAGGTGACCAACGGCGGCATCGTAACCACGATCGCGGGGAGCCCCGGTGCGACCGGGTCCGCCGACGGGACCGGGGACGCTGCCCGTTTCAACAATCCGCAGGGGATCGTGGCGCTCGACGGCGACCTGTACGTGGCCGACACGGGGAACCACACGGTCCGGAAGGTGACCACCGGCGGCGTTGTCACGACACTGGCGGGAACCGCGGGGACACCGGGATCCTCCAATGGTATAGGAGTATCCGCCCGATTCAGTTCCCCTCTGGGCATCGCCGTGCTCGGGGGAAGCCTGTACGTGGCCGATACGGGAAACAACACGATCCGCAAGGTCCTGATCCCTTCCGGGGCGACCTCCACGTTTGCAGGAACCGCGGGGCAACCTGGTTTCACCGACGGTTCGGGGGCGTCTGCGCGGTTCTCCTCTCCGGACGGGATATCCGGAGTCGGGTCAACCCTCTATGTCGCGGACCGGGGGAACCACGCACTGCGCAGGATCAGCACGCTGGCGACCGTGACCACCTTCGTCGGGGATCCGGGGGCAGCAACCACCCGGAACGGCGATCCGGACATCGCGTTGCTCAATGCCCCCACCGGGATCACGGGAGTGGAGGGGACGATCTACTTCACCGACGTCAACGAGAACGTCGTCCGAAAGATCCTCTACTAGAACAAAGGAGGCGCGAGGGCCCCGGGAATGTATTATAGGCCGGTCTTGAGGGAGGCCGGCCTCACGCCTCCCGCACCCAGTTCACCCGCAGCAGTTTCGAATCCTCGGACCACTTGTACTCCAGGGTCCCGCTGCACGCCTTATGGACTTCCCGCCCGATCCGCTGGGCAAGCTTCTCCGCGGTCGTCGACACCTCGAACCCGTTCTCATCCTCCGTGAGCTTGATGATCCGCGCCAGAGGGTTGAACCCCATCGCCCGCTTCTCCTCGTTGCGAACGAGGTTCCGGATCTCCTCCCGGTGCTCCCGGACGAACCCGCCGCGGATCGTGACCAGGCCCGCGATGAAGCCGTCGGCGATCTTNNCCAGCGCTTGTTCCGGCAGATGGCCCGGCAATCCGGGCAGATTCCCACCGACGGGGCGGTCTTCCTGGGAAGATACGGGTCGGTTTCGCGGGTGACGTTCTTTTTATGGGCGGGGCTGTACGTGAATCTTGCCATCGTCTTCCCTCCTCCCGCGTGGACATAACGGTTGGATGCGAAGAACCCTCCCCTTTATGATACCCCGGGGGAGTCGGCGGTTCCATACGACGGTTACTCGACGGCGATGCCCTCCTCCGTTCTTTTCACCACGACGGATCTCCCGTCGCCCTTTTTGCGTCCCAGCTCCCCCGTCGCGCTCAGCTCGCTGAGGGGCCCCCGTACCCACCGGTCGATCACCCGCCCCAGCTCCCGGACCCCGTACTCGGGGCTGTACCCGGCATCGGCAAGCCATTCGCGGGCCTCGGGCTCCACCTGGAGGGTCAGCCCCGACGTCTCGAACAGGTTCTCCTCCAATTCGGAAAGCTGCATGTCCAGGACGGTCCGGACGTCCTCCCGGCCAAGCGGCCGAAACACGATCTGCTCGTCGATCCGGTTCAGAAACTCGGGGCGGAATCTCTGCCGGGCCACGGTAAGCGCCGCCTCCGCCGCGGAGGCATCGTCCTGCTCGTGGAACCCGATCCCCTTTCCGATGCGGATGTTTCCCGTCATCACGAAGATGGCATTCCGCGCGTCGGCGGTCCGCCCCTGGCTGTCGGTGAGCTTCCCCTCGTCGAACAGCTGCAGGAAGAGATCGAACACCCTCGGGGCCGCCTTGTCGATCTCGTCCAGGAGGACGACGGAATACGGCGTCGTCCGGAGCCTGCCCGTCAGCTGCCCTCCCTCTTCGTAGCCGACGTAGCCC
>DOTC01000022.1:3079-3206 GCA_003513855.1 Deltaproteobacteria bacterium
GGACTTCTCGGCCATGACGCGGGCGACGGCGTCCGGACGCACGATGGCGAGACCCACCGGAATCTCCTGGTCCGCCTCGAACGTCAGCGAGAGGAGGGGAACGCGGCATTCGGCGCAGGCGCGGTCC
>DOTC01000083.1 GCA_003513855.1 Deltaproteobacteria bacterium
AGCCCCAGGCACGCCTGGAGGCAAAGGAAAACCGACGCCGCGGACCAGGCCTGGGGGGAGCAGGAAAGAGGATAGATCGTCAGGCCCTCCCCGGTCCGGCGGTGGAACCCGCAGAACAGCTCGGGGAGTCGGCGCAGATCCGAATCGACGGCCGCATCGAAGAGCGCCTCGACCACTTTTTGCGCATGCGCCTTGAGCCCGTAACGGGCGAAACCGTGCGCGATGAGGGAATTGTCGTGCGGCCAGACGGACCCGTTGTGGTAGGACATCGGATTGTAGGCGGTCTCGGTGGCGGCCACCGTGCGGATTCCCCATCCGGAAAAGGAAGCGCGGTCAAGGAGCGTTCCCGCCGTCCGCAAGGCCCTCCGCCGTCCGGCAATGCCGGCAAACAGGCAGTGGCCGGCGTTCGACGTACGAACGCGGCAAGGCGTCTTGTCCCCGTCCAGCGCCAGCGCATACGTGGAAATCTCCTCGCACCAGAACGCCTTTTCGAATCTCTCCTTCAGCGCGCGGGCCTCCCGGACAAGTTCGGTCGCCCTCCCGGTCTTTCCGAGCTCGGCGGCCAGCCCGGCAGCCCACCGCTTCGCCGCATAGACGTAGGCCTGGACCTCGCATAAGGCGATCGGCCCCCTGGCGTCCCGGCCATCCCGGTGAAACACGGCGTTTCGCGAGTCCTTCCACCCCTGGTGGATCAATCCTCCCGGTGACCGGTTCTCGTACTCCACGAAACCGTCTCCGTCCGCGTCGCCGTGGGTGTCGATCCATTCCAGGGCCCGTTCGATATTCGGCCAGATCGAACGGACGAAGTCGCGGTCCCCCGTCCGCTCGAGATACATCCCGGCAAGGATCACGAACAGCGGCGTGGCGTCCACGCTGCCGTAATACAGCCCGAAGGGGACCTCTCCCATCGCCGCCATTTCCCCTTCCCGGACCTCATGGAGGATTTTCCCCGGTTCCGCGTCCCGTTGCGGGTCCTTTTCGCGGGCCTGCCGCTTTGCGAGGTACGACAACACCCCCCTCGCCGGCGACGGGTTCACCCAGAGGAATTGCATGGCGGCGAGGATCCCGTCCCGTCCGAATGCCGTGCTGAACCAGGGGACGCCGGCGTGCGGGTACGGTCCTTCCCCGGTTTCGGAGATCATCATGTGCAGATCCGCCAATGAGCGGCCGATCCACTCGTTGAACAGATCGTTGGACGTTACGAGGGAACATCCCGCCGCGGTGAAACGCTCGAATGCGTGACGGGTCCCGGCGTAGGCTCGCGGAAAGGGGGCCGGGCGGGTCCGGATGCCGTCCAATCCGCAATGGACGGTGACCGAGACATTCGACTCCCTCTTCGGGCGGAGGCGGATGGCGAAATGCATTTCGGCCGGCGAACGCGTTTCCGGTTCCGGGTCGGTCCGGATCCAGGTGTCCCGGGTTCTGCCGTCGAGCCCGCGATACGCGAAATGCACGCCGGGGGATTTCCGATCCGGTTTCCGATGCTTCCCCCTGCGGCTCCGCCGGGCGCCCCGGACCTCGAAAATATCGCGGAAATCGGCCTCGAAATGGAGCGAGAGGGGGACCGTAACCTCGCGGCGGGAATAATTCCGGAGGCACAACCGTTCATGGCAGGCGCCGTTCCGGATCAGCTTGCGGCGAAAGATGTGGATGCTGTTCCGGGGGACGGTCACCTCCCCGTCGACCGCGATATCGGGGTTGGCAAGGTCGACGGAAAGGATCGAGTTGTCCTCCTTCACGAGGGAACCGAGCAAAAGGGGCCGTTTCCCCCAAAACCGCAATTCCAGCCGGCTCAAAAACCTCGTGCACCCGTGATAGAGCCCCTGCTCTCCCAATCCCAGCGGCTGGATGTCCCCGTACCGGTCGAACACCGCGAAGGTGTCGCCGTGCTTGAGTACATGCGTCCGGTCGTCGGCCAGCGCCGATTTCGCCAGGATGTAGTACTCGTCCTCGATCCGAAGGACATCCCGAATCATCTTTTCCATGGCCTTATCCCCCCAACGTCCACCGAATCCGTCCGGTCTAAGGTGCAGCGGGCGTGTGACGTCCGTTTCCCGCGAGGGCATCGAGGTCGATCTCCTCCCAATCGGCGTTTGGAAGGTACAGCTTGCGAACGAGGGAGGAATCGAGATGTTGATAACGGATCTTCAGCAGGGCCAGGGGAATCCGATGCGCCACCAGCCCGATCGTCTTCCCTTCATGCCGCCGCACGATCTCGTCCACGGCGGCATGGACCCGTTCCCGCACCTGAAAGAGGCTCTCGCCCCCCGGCGGAGTGACCGACCAGGGATCGGTTTCCCAGAGGAGAAACCGTTCGGGATCCCGTGCGGCGACCTCGGTCGCCAGCCGGCTCCCCCAATCCCCCAGGTGGATCTCCATGAGGCGCGGTTCGAAATGCAGGGGAACCGCCAATCGTTCTTCCAACGTGCGTGCCGTTTCCCGGGCACGCTTCAGGGGGCTGCTGTACAACACCTCCAGGGGAACCCCGGAGAGTTTTTCGGCCAGCAGTCGCGCCTGGTCCTGCCCGCAGGGATTGAGCGGCGGGTCTTCCTGCCCCTGGTATCGCCCCTCCACGTTCCAGTCGGTTTCCCCGTGACGGATGAGGAGCAGACGGGTGCTCATCCGGTCGTCCCCCGAATTCCCTCCTGCAGGTCCGGCTCGCGCTTCCGGCGGTATTCCGTAAGCTCGATCATGGGGGGACGCTCCCGCTCATGAACCTCTACAGCGTCCAGATAGAAATGACCCACATCATAGCGGATCATGTTCATCATCCTGTTGAACTCCTCGAGAAGCTCTATTTTCCCGCTCTTGTGCAGGCGCCGGAAAACGGCCTGCATGATGGCGAAGGACATCTTCGACAAGGAAGGGAGCGGCTGGTTGTGGTGGATCCGTTCCTGGAGGTCCGCCTGCGCGATCGAGAACAGGCCGCGCGTCTCCAGCAGGTCGATCAGAAGACCGGTTTCCACCGCGTAGCCGGTGAAAAAGGGGAGACGTTCCAGCGCGTCCCTCCGGCCGGCATACTCGCCGGAAAGGGGCTGCACGAGACCCGAAAGCTCTGGGTAGAAGAGGTTGATCAACGGACGCGCGGTCAGCTCCGTCACCCTGCCGCCCCCGCCGGCCAGCAGCCTGTCCTCGTCTTTGAGGGGTCTCCGGTAGAACCCTTTCACATACTGGATGCTCGGGTCGACAAGGAGGGGCCCCAGGACCCCGTAGACGAAGCGCGGATGGATGTTGGTGATATCGGTATCGATCCAGACGATGATATCGCCCTTCAGGATGTACAGGCTCTTCCAAAGTCCTTCCCCCTTGCCGTCGAACGATCCATGCGCGGTCAGGACGTTCTGGTGGATGAAGACCGGAATGCCCAACTCCTCCGCCACCTCCCGGGTGTAATCCGCCGACCCGGAGTCGATCAGGACCATCTCGTCCAGCAGCGGAACATCGTCCATGAGCGCCGTCTTGACGGTGCGTATGACCTTGCCCACGGTCTTTTCCTCGTTGAGCGCGGGAAGGCCGAGGCTGATCGTTACTCCCTGTTCCCTTTTCCGGGCAAGCAACCTGTCCAGTTCGGAAAAATCCCGGCTGCAGTATGTGTTCTCGGCGAACCAGCGGTTCACGATGTCCGGAATCCGGTTCGATGTCGAGGATTCATTCATGGGCGCAGACCTCCTGCAGAAGGGGGAGGATGTCACGCATGATCACGGCACTCCAGGTAAAGCGTTCCAGCACGCGCCGCCGGAGCAGGTAACGCCGGTCGTCTTCCAGAACACCCGCGATGGCATCGGCTACCCGTACCGGATCGCCCCGGGGATCGAACCGGTGGGCAAGGTCGCCAGCGCTCTCCCTCACCGGGGGAATATCGGCCGCAAAGACCGGCAATCGGGCAAGGCCTGCCTCCAATACGGGAATGCCGAAGCCTTCCCGGAAGCTGGGAAAGAGAAGGAGGTCGGCCAGCTGGTAGAAGTCGGTAATTACTGCGTCGGAGAGGTGGAGCGGCTTGCCGCCCTCTCCCTGCTCATGGAGGAAATGCACTCTGCCCGAAACGTCCAGCGACTCCCGCAGATGGTGCAAATCCTGAAGGTACCTTGCATTGGCAGGATTATGGGGCCCGGGCGGACCGGTCACGACAAGGGCGACGTCGGGCTTGTGACGGCGCATTTCCGCGGTCACCCGCACGGCGAACTCGATATTTTTCCGCCGCGTAATTCGGCTCGGAAGCAGCATCAGCGGGTCGGTGTTCCGCAACCCCAACCTTTCGCACAGGTGCCGGGTGAGGGGATCCAGTTTCAGGAATTGTTCGATCTCCACGCCCGGGGGGATCACCCGGATCTCCGATGCCGGCAACCCGAGCAACGCGGCCATCGTTTTTCGGCGGTGGGCGGAGACGGCCACGTAGCGCACGCCCTTCCAGGGGGTTCGCAGAAGATCCCAGGGATACCCGGAATGCAGATCCTCTGCGTACAGGGGATCCTTCCAGGCAAGATCGTGCGACCAGGAGAGGAAACGGGTGCCCCGCCCGTCCGCCAGTTTGTTCAATGCAGCGGTCAGCGGGATGTTCTTGTGCAGCGTCGTGGCGTTATGGACGACGCAGACGTCCACGTCCGAAAGCAACGGTTGCAGACGCTCGACCAGGCGCTCCCGAAGGACGGCGAACCGGGGCTCCACCACCCCCTTGGCGAGCGACCTGCCCGCTTCCAGAACCTCCGGATGCCGGGAATCCATCTCCGGGATCGTGTCCAGGGCAACTCCGGGGTGGAACGGCTCGCCCCGTCCGGCGATGACCCGTACCCTGCAGCCCGCTTCCGCGAGGAGGCGCGCGTGGTGGTAGATCGTGCTCTCCACCCCCCCCACGACAGGCGGGGCGGTGTAATGAAGGAACGCGATGCGCAAGAATCGGGAGGCGCCGGGATCCAGCACCGTAATGGAACTCCCCGGGGAAGGCTTTTTCCGGATCCTCAAGGAAGCGGTTTCGGGGTGTGGGACGGATCCCACCACTTGGGCTCGTACGGCTGGCCGTGCTTCCCCTCGAACGGTTCGATCTCCTTGATCGGTTTCGCGGGGTTTCCTCCGACGATCGTGAACGGAGGGACGCTTTTCACCACGACGCTCCCCGCGGCGACGATCGACCCTCGCCCGATGGTAACCCCTTTCGTGATGATGGAGCTGTTGCCGACCCAGACGCTTTCCTCCAGCGTCGTCGGCAGGGACACGGGGGGGTTGTATCCGATGCCGTGGTAATCGGTGTCCATGATGATGACATCCCATGCGATGGAGCAGTTGGGGCCGATGACCACCCGCTTCTTGCAGTGGATCTCCGTCCGGAGATTGATGTGGGTATAGTCCCCGACCTCCACGTGGCCCCCCGGGCCGACGCGGATGCGGACCCCGTCGAACATCTTCACGTCGCCCAGGAGGATGGTCCCTCCCTGGTCGAGGATCCACACGGGCCCGATCTTCTTCCATGGGAAACTCGCCGTGTAGTCTCCGCGCTCGAGGCGATCCTGAATCGTTTTGTAGTCCTGCAGCAAGGCGACACCCCCTTTCCGGGGAATGGCATGCCGTTTCCGGTTCCTTTACGGCAGCGGCATCGGTGTAAAGGACGGATCATACCACTTGGGTTCGTACCGCTGGCCGTGCCTTCCTTCGAAGGGCTCGATCTCCCGGATGATCTTCGCCGGGTTTCCGCCCACGACCGTGAAGGGCCGGACGTCCTTCACAACCACGCTGCCTGCGGCCACAACGGCTCCTCGTCCGACGGTGACCCCCTTGGTGATGATCGCGCCGTTGCCGACCCACACACCGTCTTTTAGGGTTACCGGTTGCGACACGGGGGGATTGGCGCCGACGCCGTGGTAGTCGGTGTCCATGATCATGATGTCCCAGGAGACCAGGCAAAAGCGGCCGATGACCACCCGCTTCTTGCAGTGGATCTCCGTGCGGAGATTGATCACCGAGTAGTCCCCGACCTCCACGTGGCCCCCCGGGCCGACCCGGATGCGGACGGGGTCGAACAGCTTGACGTCGCCCAGGAGAATCGTCCCCCCCTGGTCGAGAACCCGGAGGGGTCCGATCGTTTTCCACGGAAAGGTCGCGGTGCGATCGCCGCGCTCGAGCCTCTCCCGCACCCGTCGATACTCCTGGAGCATGGCGGCATCCCCCTTGTGCCGTCTCCTCGTCCTGTTTCCCACGCCGCACCGGGATACGGCAACGGCAGAAACCCGTATCGCAATTATACACGGGGCAGGGGATCCGACCCAGAATCCGGATGCGCAAGATCCAGGTACAGGGATGCCGTCCACGTCATCAGGGGGGCCCCGATGGGAGCTCCGGCCGGATATTCCCCCGTGGCCTCCGGCACGAAATACTCGCTGAACAGGACGCAGTCCCGTTCCTCGGAGACAACCCTCTGTGCACTTGCGGCTCCCTCCTTTTCCCGAAGGGCCATGTATTGCATCGTGACCGTGTCCCAGAACTCCTGGCCGGCAGGTTTCTCCGGGACATGCACCCAGCCGATCGCCGCGAGACAGGAGTCCCAGAACCATCCGTGCCGATACTGGGTCTTCGACGGCGTCGTGAACCGGTCGGCAACCGAGTTGTGCATCATCAGGGAAGCGGCCAGGGCGCGGATCCTTCCGGCCGAGGTTCTGCGACTCTGTTCGATCGTCCGTATCGTCGACGTCCGCAACCCTTCCGCCATTTCCCCGTCGTACATTTTCAGCCCCTCATGCATGAGCCAGTTCGTCACCGGCCAGACCGGGCCCCGCCAGTACCGCAACGGGTCGAACGCGGGCATCTTGAGGGACACGGTGGGGATGACGGTCTCCGTCCGGAACTCCTCGCTGCACAGCAGCTTTTCCCGGATCCTCCCCGCCTGTTCTTCCGTCGCGCATCCGCCGAAAAGGGGACTTACGGAGTGGATCGTATCCACTTTGAGATGCCTCCCCGCCGCCGCGTCGAAGGAGTAGAACAACCCGCTTTGCCGGTCGTACAGCTTGGTCTGTATCGCGTCACGGATCTTCTCGTACAGCCTTCCGTTCCGTTCTTGCTCCTCCCGGTAGTACGACTCCTTCGGGGTTCCCCGGACCCTGGCGGCCAGCTCGCCCGCCAGGGTCGACAGGGATATCGTGGAAGCAGCGAAGATGGAATTGAACAGAACGTCCTGCACGACAAACGGGGAATCCCGCAGGATGTCCGCCTGCCCGTATCCTTTCGCCAGGAAGAACCCGATGAGCCTGCCGAAGCAATCGTAATGTCCCTCTGTCGGCCGATAGTCCCGGGAAACGGAATCGGTATCCTTCCGCTTCATTATCCTTTGCTCCACACCCCGTTCCTCGAGGAACGCCCGGGTTCTCGATATCGGCTCATCGAGACAGGGGGAATCGTCCGTTCCCGTCTCCCAGGGATGCACAACCGAAACAAGGAATTCCCTGTCCGGATCGCGCTCCCGCAGGAGAAACGCGTGGTACTCCTTCACCCTGTCGTAGATCCGATCCACCTCGTCAAGCATCGCCTCCCTGTTCCCGGCCCGATCCACCATCTTCCGGAGGGAGTACCCCAGAATGGGGGGCTGCGTGATGCCGGAGGTGTCCTGGCAGGGATTGCCGCTCCGTTCCCGCGTTACGCCCCACTCCGCGGCATCGGGGCTATAGCCGCCCTGTCCGCCGACGAACCGGATTTGCGGGAGCATCCCGTTTCCCCACTGGGATTCGAGGAGGGACAGGATTTCCCTCACCGCTCTCTTTTCCCCGTAGGAAAGCGTGGCTCCTCCCTTTGACGGTTGCTTTCGAACTCGGTGGGGAATCCGCCGGCCAACGT